>JBKPMQ010000354.1:0-7131 GCA_046732235.1 Actinomycetota bacterium | reverse complement strand
CGCGCGAGCTGCTCGGCCTCGTCGGCGGTGCGCGCGATTCGGGCCCGGGCCGCGGCGGCCGCCGCTCCGGCGTCGCCCTCGGCCGGGACGGCGGCGAGCGCCTCCGCGTCGCCCGGCTCGAACAGCGGCTCGAAGACGGCGTTTGCGATCACGCCCGCGAGCGGGACGCCGTGGTCGTCGACGTCGGCCATCGCCTCGAGCGTCTCGGACACCGGCAGCTCCTCCGGCGTCGTCACGATGACGACGGCCGTGCGCGCCGGATCCTCGAGCAGCTCCGACACCCACACGGCCCGCGCGTGCACGGGCCCGGTGCGGGTGACGCGGACGAAGTTGCGCGGCACCTTCAGGAACCCGAGGCCGTGGCCGGTCGCGGGCGCGTCGACGACGACGATGTCGTGGCGGCCGCGGTCGACGAGCTGGCGGATCTTCGCGAGCGTGACCAGCTCGCGCAGTCCCGGCGCCGCCGCGGTGACGTGGGCGAAGGCGCGGTTCGAGACGAGCCGCTCCACCATCGCCCGCACCTTGAGCTGCGAGACGAGGTACTCCTCGAGCGCCTTCTCCGGGTCGATCGAGAACGCGTCCAGGCCGGGGTAGACCGGCGTCTCGTGGTAGCCGATCGGGCCGCCCTGGTCGAAGAGGAGCGACATCCGCTCCTGCGACGCGACCTCGATCAGCAGTGCGCGGAGCCCGCGGCCGGCGGCGGCCATGCCGAGCGCCGCCGAGACGGTCGACTTGCCCACCCCGCCCTTGCCCGAGACGATCACAAGCCGCCGCGCGTAGAGCGACATGCGCCCGAGGATAGCCGTGGGAATCGGGGTCAGACCCCGAACGGCGGCCGTGACGAAGTCGTGACGCCTTTGCGCGGGGTCTGACCCCACGAGCGCGCGCATACGCTTCGTCCGTGGGAGAGACGACCGATCCGCTGCGCCAGGGCGAGGCGCGCGCCTACCAGCGCCGCCGGCGCCGGATCGGCCTGGCCTCGAACGCCGTCGAGCTGGCGGCGCTGGCCGCGATCGTGGCCGTGACGGGCAGCCTCGGCGGCATCTGGGCGCTCGTCCTCCTCGTCGCCGGGCTCTTCCTGCTCAGCCTGCCGTTCGGGCTCGCCGGCTACCGGCTCTCGCGCGCCCACGGGCTCTCCCGGCAGACGACCGGCGGCTGGCTGGCCGACCGGCTGAAGGGCGCGGGCATCGGGGTCGTGCTGGGCGCGGTCGCCGCCGCCGGCCTGCTCGGCATCCAGCGTGCCGCCGGCGACTGGTGGCCGCTGCCGGCGTGGCTCGCGATCGTCGCGTTCAGCGCCGTCCTGGCGGCGCTCTGGCCCGTGCTCCTCCTGCCGATCTTCCTGCGCAGCGAGCCGATGGCGGCCGGCGACCTCGCCGACGCGCTGTGGGACACCGCAAAGCGGGCGAACGTGCACGTGCGCGACATGCGCCTCCTGAAGATGGGCGAGAAGACCGCCGCGGCGAACGCGATGGTGGCGGGCCTGGGGCCGACCGTGCGCATCTACGTCTCCGACACGCTCGCCGAGACGGAGGCCGGCGAGGACGAGAACGGCGCCCTCGCGCGCACGCGCGTCGTGCTCGCCCACGAGCTCGGCCACCACGTCCATCGCGACATGTGGCGGTTGATGCTCGTCTCGGCGGCGTCGCTCGCCGTCGGGATCCTGGGCGCCTGGGGCGCCGTCGCCGCCTTCGCGCCGGACGGCGCCGGCCACCTGTCCACCCTCCCGGCCGTCGTCCTCGGCTTCACGCTCGCCTCCGCGGCCGTGTCGCCGCTCGTCGCCGCCTACTCCCGCCGGCGGGAACGGGCGGCCGACGCCTACGCCGCCCGGCTGGCGGGCGAGGGGGAGACGTTCGCGCGGGCGATGGAGCGGCTCGTCGCCCGCAACCTGAGCGAGCTGGAGCCGCCGCGCCTGTACCACCTGCTCACCTCGTCGCACCCGACGCCGGCCGAACGGATCGCCGTCGCGCGCGCCGGCGGACGTGTTCCAGCGGGCTGAGAACGCGCGGAGCCGGGCAGGATTACACTTGTTCCAGGCGAACTGCGGCCTGATGCGAAATGCCACACTCCCCAAGAACCCCGTCCCCGAAGCGGAACTCACGCCCCGGTTGCGACCGGTCAAAGGAGCCGAGCCGTTGGGCCAGGTGATCGCCTTCGCGAACCAGAAGGGCGGGGTGGCCAAGACCACCACGACCCTGAACCTGGGCGTCGCCCTCGCCGAGCGGGGCAAGCGCGTGCTCACTGTCGATCTCGACCCACAGAGCAACCTGACCATGAGCCAGGGCATCGACCCGGAGGAGCTCGACCGGTCGATGTTCGACGTGCTCGTGCACAAGACGCCGATCGAGGACATCATCCTCAGCCGCGAGATCGACCTGGCCGTGTCGAGCATCGACCTGGCCGGCGCCGAGCTCGCGATGTCGTCGATGATCGGGCGCGAGCGGGCGCTCCAGAAGGCGCTCCTGCCGGTGCGCTCGACCTACGACTACATCCTGATCGACACGCCGCCCTCGCTCGGGCTGCTGACGATCAACGCGCTCACGGCCGCCGACGGCGTCATCGTGCCGGTGCAGTGCGAGTACCTCTCGCTGCGCGGCCTGATCCAGCTCGAGAACACGCTCGCGATGATCCGTGAGAACCTGAACCCCGACGTGCGCATCAAAGGCATCCTCCCGACGATGTTCGACGCCCGCACGCTGCACGCGCGCGAGGCGGTCGAGATCCTGCAGGAGAACTTCGGGACGCTCGTGTTCGACACCCGGATCAGGAAGACGGTTCGCTACGCCGAGGCGCCGGTGAAGGGCACGTCGGTGCTCAAGTACGACTCCAACGGGAACGCCGCCAGGGCGTACCGCGACCTGGCCGGGGAGGTGCTGCGCAATGGCAAAGCGCCATAGCATGCGCGACGGGCCGCTGGCCGCGCTGTTCAAGGCGACCGAGCGGGCCGAAGCCGCCGTCGAGGCGGCGGAGGGAGAGCCGGAGGCTGACACCCAGGTCGGGATGGAAGCCGACCGGCCGCACGTCGTCGATCTGCCGAGCGACGAGTACGGCTCGGCGCCGCCCGTGCCGAAGGCCTCCGGGTCGCCGTACCTGGCCGTCATCCGCGTCGTCGGCGTCGGCGGGGGCGGCTGCAACGCCGTGAACCGCATGGTCGACTCGGGGCTCGGCGGGGTCGAGTTCATCGCCGTCAACACCGACCTGCAGCAGATGCAGATGTCGGACGCGACCGTCCAGATCCACATCGGGCGCCAGCGCACGCAGGGCCTCGGCTCCGGCGCCGACCCCGAGGTGGGCCGGGAGGCCGCCGAGGATTCCTACGATCGCATCAAGACCGCGCTGCGCGGGTCGGACATGGTGTTCGTCACCGCCGGCGAGGGCGGCGGCACCGGCACCGGCGCCGCGCCGGTCGTGGCCCGGATCGCGCGCGAGGTGGGCGCGCTGACCGTCGCGATCGTGACCTCGCCGTTCGGGTTCGAGGGCAGCCGCCGCCGCACCCAGGCGAGCGCGGGCGTGCGCGCCCTGCGCGAGGCCGCCGACACGCTGATCGTCATCCCCAACGACCGCCTGCTCGAGGTGCTCGAGAAGGGCACGAGCCTCGTCGAGGCGTTCCGCGTCGCCGACGACGTGCTGCGGCAGGGCGTGCAGGGGATCTGCGACCTGATCACGCAGCCGGGGCTCATCAACCTCGACTTCGCCGACGTGCGCACGATCATGTCCGGCGCCGGCAGCGCGATGATGGGGATCGGCATGGCGACGGGCCCGCAGCGCGCCAACGAGGCGGCGACGCACGCCATCAAGAGCCCGCTGATCGACCACGAGGTGCGCGGGGCCCGCGGGATCCTGCTCGCCATCTCCGGCGGCAGCGACCTGGCCCTGCACGAGGTCAACGAGGCCGCCGAGGTCGTCCGCGCCGCCGCCGACGACGACACGACGATCATCTTCGGCGCCACCGTCGACGAGCGCCTGGCCGGCCAGCTGTGGGTGACGGTGGTCGCGACCGGTTTCCCGCTCCCGGGCGATGCGCCCAGGACCGGCCTGCGGCCGCGGGAGCGAGAGCGCGAGCGGGCCGAGCCGGCCTCCCGGCCGCCCGCCGACGACTTCACCCTCGAGCCGCCGAGCTTTTTGAGCTAGTCCGGCGCGGGGGAACCGCAGACCGCCGAGCGCCGTCTCATGGCAATGAGGCGGGCATGGATGGAGGGGCCGCTCGGGCTCGTGATGGTCGCGAGCGCCTGCTTCGGTGGCGCAGCGGCGCCGACGTCGAGGCCGGCGACGCATGTCGCGACCGTCGGGCAGCGCCCACAGCCGTACGCGCGTTTCCATATCCGGGCGACGTACGCCAGCGGCTCGACGAACCACTTCGGCGGCGACCTCCACCGGGTTCGGTTCGCTTTGGTGTGCCGGCGTCCGCAGTACTACAAGAGCATCTACCGGCGCCTTCCCTGGCAAGCCAGGCTCTGCCTCGCGATCCTCGACTACCGAACGCAAGCTCGTGTTGAGCAGACGGAGTGCTTCTGCCCCGCCTCGCCGATAACGGTCGACATTCGCGGAGCGATCCGGGGCCGGTCGGTCCACGAGCGCTTCACCCCCTGCCTGTGTGGGGACGGTCCGGCGGCCGCCGCCGACGTGCGGGCCATCCTGAGGGCAGTGCGGGCGGCGGGGACCTTTCCCCTTTGACGGGGACCGTCCCCGCGTCTACGCGCGGTCGACCCGCCTGGCCACGTGCAGCGCGGCGCCCCAGTGGCGGCGCAGCAGCCCGTCCGGGCGGTCGGCGAGGCGGCGGCGGATCTCGGCGTACAGCCGCTCCCGCTGCCGCGGGTGCATCGCGATGTGCCCCGAGAACGTCTCGAGCAGGTCGACGTAGCCCTCGGCGTCGTAGCGCACCTCCCAGTCGAACTGGGTGACGGTCACGCGGTTGAACAGGCCTGTGGCGAGGATCTCGCCGCGCGCATCCGGCAGCTCGCGCGGTCGCGGCCACGCCTCGGCCCGGCCGGCGCCGATCTCCTCGTAGACGTCCTGCAGCTCGTCGAAGATCGGGTCGCCGCCCGCCGGGAAGACGTGCACCGCGGCCCAGAACGCGAGGTGTCCGCCCGGGCGCAGCAGCTCCCAGGCGCGGCGGTAGCGCAGCTCCGGATCGGCCCAGTGCCAGGAGGTGGCGGCGACGACCGCGTCGAACGCCGTTCCCGGCGGCGGCCGCCAGGTCTCGAACGCGGCGTTCACGACCTCGACGTCGGGGAACCCGGCCAGGTTCTCCCGCGCCGCCGCGGCCAGCTCGGCGCCCAGCTCGACGCAGGTCAGGCGCAGGCCGCGCTCAGCCAGCGGCCGCGTGGCCTTGCCGGTCGCGCAGCCGACCTCGAGCACGTTGTCGCCGGGGCGCAGGCCGGTCTGGCGGAAGAGGACGTCGAAGAGCGCATCGGGATACCGGGGCCGGGCGCGGTCGTAGCGCCCGGCCACCGAGTCGAATGTCGCGCGCAGGGCCTCACGATCGTCGGCCATGCGCCGGATTGTGCGCCATCCGGCGGCGGAGGCCAACCAGGCCGGCCGCCGCCAGCAGCACGGCCACCACGCCGATCGCCCACGCGTCGGTGGACGACCCGGCCGTCGACGAGTCGTCCGCCGGGGCCGCCGCGCCGTGCTCCGGTGTCTGCAGGTGCGACCGTGCCGGGAGGAGTGCGAAGGTGCGCGTGTCGACGGCCGCCACCGCGTGTGCGCCGGAGACGACCACCAGCCGGTGGCCGCCGTCCCTCAGCCGGAGCCGCATGGACATCACGTCGCGGTTCTGCATGTCGGGGATGTCGATGCAGTGCGCCGTGCGCGCCCGCGTGTCGAGCGCATGGATGAACGCCCCGTCCTCGCCGCCCTGGTAGAGCGTGTACGCGAAAGCCCCGTCACGGGTCTGGAGCCGCGTCGCCGGCATGCCGTCCATCCGCCATTCGTGGTTCGTCCTGTCGGCGATCACGCCCGGGAGCAGCCGCCCGGCGCGGATGTCGTACGCCCGCACCGTGTAGCGGGTGATGTGTGCGCGCGATCCGTGCTGCGTCAGGTACATGGTGGCGCCGTCGGGCGATAGCGCGTCGAACGCGAAAGCGCCGCCGAGCGTGATCCGGCGGACGACGTGCAGGTCGCGCGTCGACAGCACGACGAAGCTCGTGTGGCGCGGAAGCGCGTCCGGCGGGGTGCGCTCGGCGACGACCATGACCGGGCTCGTCGCCGGCACCTGCTCCGTGCGGCCGTCGTAGGCGACGATCGGGATGCCGAACCTGCCCGCGATCGTACGCGAGTGCAGGGTCGCGCCGCCGGCCCGGCGCAGCTCGGTCACGAGCGTCCCGCTCGCCGACCGGACGGTGACGAACCGCTGCGTGTGGCCCTGCCACGACGCGCCGTCGCCGCCGAGGGCCACCCCGGGTGTGGCGCCGGCCGCGTGCGCCGTCGCAGGAACCAGGAACCCGAGCAGGGCGGCCGCAGCCGTCCCGATCAGTGCGCGCGTCGTCGCCATCGTGACCTCCGTTCCTCGCCGTCACCTCCCTATCCGGCGGAGGGCCGCGGATGTCACGCTGAACCCGATCTTTACCGACAGCCGATGTTCTCGCGCCTCGTCGGGCCGGTGCAGGTGCGCTTCGACTATGCCCTTCGCTCCCGGAGCCTCCAGGGGGCCCGCGGGACCGCGTCGCTCGCGGCCGTCCTCTCGGCCGAGAACGGGTGGTCGCGGACGGTGAGCCTCGAGGACCCGACGCCGTTCGCCGGCCGCCGCGTCACCGTGACGGGGATCGTCCACCTGCGCCGCCTGCAGCGCCTCGTCCAGCGGGTCGCGGCCGCGACCGCGGTGCCGAGCGAGACCTTCACGCTCACGCTGGTGCCCTCGGTCCAGGCCCACGGCAATCTCGCCGGCCGTCCGTTCGAGGCCGACTACGCGCCGAGGCTGCCGTTCACCCTCACGCCGTGCGAGTTCTCGCCCGTGCTGCCCGGCGCGACGGCGGCCGCCGGGCCCGCCCGCGCCGGCTCCGCGGGCGTGTTCCATCCCGCCCAGACATCGACGGTCTCGACCACCGGCTCGGCCGGGGTCACGACCGGCCCGTCCCGCCTGCATCTGTCCGCCGCGGTCGCCCGCATCCTCGGCCCCCTCGGCCTGGTCGCGGC
>JBKPMQ010000353.1:0-2614 GCA_046732235.1 Actinomycetota bacterium | reverse complement strand
GATGCACCCGCATACGTGCGCTGTGCTCCTCGGGAAACCGCTGCGAAAGGCCGGAGTCAGGACGCACCGCGACTCGCTTCATAAGCGCCTGAACGTCGTCGGCGACGATCCGTTCGGGGCGGTACTGCTCCGGCAGCACCTGGCCGTCGAGGAGCGCGACCGCGAGCAGGTAGGGCAGCGAGTGGTCGGCTTCCTCCTTCGAGCGGATGCGTCGCTTGTCCCCCTCCTCTCCTCCGCCGATGATGTCGAACGCGACCTGGAAGGTGTCCAGGTCCACGCGCTCGACGTCGCCCGGATTCAACCCATGTGCTTCGCGCAGCTCGAGCGTCGCCTCGAGCGCCGACTGAGAATGGATCTCGGCGTTGTAGCGCTTGAGGAAGGTGCGCTGGACACGCTCGAGATCCTCGCTTTCCCAATCGATCAGGAACGGGCCGGCGATCGAGTCCATGAAACCTTTGGTGCCCTCGAATACCTCGAGTGGGCCGGTGATCCCACGGGCAGCGAGAAACACGGCCTCGATGGCGCCGAATGCAGTGAATGGATAGGCCATGCCCTTCCATTGCGACAGAGTGCCCGTGCGCGTTACGCGCAAGGCGTTCAGCGCGGTTCCTGCGATCGCGATTGCGCTCGCCGTCTCCGGCTCGTCCAGACGCAGGGCCCTCGCCGCCCCAGCGGCGGCTGCATATGCGCCTTGCGTGGTGTGATCGAATCCTTTCGCGCGTACCGGTGCCTCGTCTGACAGCCGGCATTGCACCTGATAAGCGACGGCGATCGCGGTCAGTAACTCACGCCCGGAGGCGTCCGCGTACTCGGCCGCAGCGAGCACCGGTGCGAGGTTGTCACTTGGATGACAGGTCTCGCCGGGCGCGAAGTAGGAGTCGTTGAAGTCGAGATAGCGGACAAGCGCTCCGTTGTAGAGAGCCGCGCGGTCGGGAGCGGTGAGGCCGCCGCCGATCACGGTGCAGAGCGGGCGGCCGCCGAACTCGTGGAGCTCTGCGCGGACAGCCTCGACGGGTGGTGCGTCGAGTGCTCCGAGCGCACACCCCAGCGAGTCGAGCACCCGAAGCTTGAGCGCATCGCGCGCTTCTACCGAGATGTCGGACCAGGAGCTCGTGACGACGAAACGCGCGAGGTCCTCGACCACCGTCATAGCGGGCGTCTCCCTTGCCGCAGGCAGGCCGCGTAGGAGCGTCTCTTCACTGGTCCGCATACACGTACTTGAGCGCGTCACTTGGGCTTGGATCGGTGCCGGCTTGGGCGAACTCGACCGAAGCGTCGACCACGCTCTGCGCGTCTGCATCGAGCCGCGCCCACTCCTCCTCACTGACATCAAGCCGCTCGCGAAGGTTCTGGATCGGGTCGCGCGTTTCTCGTAGTTTCCGCAGTTCTTCCTTATCGCGATACACCTGTGCATCGCCGATGTAGTGACCGGTCAAGCGCTCGGTCTCGCAGAGCAGGAAGACCGGCCCGTGGCCAGACCTGGCATACGCGAGCGCCTCGACGGCGGCGCTGAAGACGGCCTCGACATCCTGGCCGTCCACGTGCAACGTGCGCATCCCGTAGGAGGCGGCTCGCTGCGTCAGGTCCCGGACGGGCTGGTGCTGCACCTGGGGGGTAGATTCGGACCAGCGGTTGTTCTCGCAGACGAAGACGGCCGGGACATGCCAGAGCTGCGCCAGATTCAGAGACTCGTGAAAGGTGCCGATGTTCGTCGCCCCGTCGCCGAAGAAGGCGATCGCGACGCGCGGCTGGGCGCGCAGCTTGAACGCCAGCGCCGCGCCCACGGTTGCGGGCAGCCCGCCTCCGACGACGGCGTTCGCGCCCATGTTGCCTCGCTCGACGTCGTAGAGGTGCATCGAGCCGCCATAACCGTGTGAGCAGCCCTCGACCTTGCCGTACAGCTCCGCCATTACCTCGTTCGGCGGAGTTCCGTTCGCGAGCACGTGCCCGTGCGCCCGGTGCGTCGACGCGATCACGTCGCCATCTGTGAGTGCGTGGCAGACACCGACTGCGACAGCCTCCTGGCCGATGCAGGTGTGTAGGAAGCCTGCCAGCTCGCCGGCGCGGAAACGCTCTTCGACCTTCTCCTCGAAGCGCCGGATCAGCAACATCCCGGCGAGGAACTCGTTGAGTTGCTCGCGCGGCAGGCGTCTCTTCGTTGTCATGAGCCGGTCGTTGCCTGCAACCGCTCTACGAGATCGACCAGGCGGCAGCTATAGCCCCACTCGTTGTCGTACCAGCCAAAGACTTTCACGAGCCCGCCTTCCGACATGGTCAACTGACTGTCGAAGATGCACGAGTACGGAGAGCGGACGATGTCAGTTGAGACGAGTGGCTCGTCCGCGTAGCCAAGGATCCCCACGAGCGGGCCCTTGTCGGCGGCCTCCCGGAAGCGCGCGTTGACCTCATCGCGGTCGGAAGGTCGCGAGACCTGGACGACTAGATCGACGATCGAGCCGACCGGAACCGGGGCCCTGATCGCCATCCCTCCGATCTTGCCCTCGAGTTCCGGCAGCACCGTACCGAGCGCGCGCGTGGCTCCGGTCGAGGTCGGGATCAGATTGATCGCCGCTGCGCGTGCCCGACGTAGATCCTTGTGTGGCGCGTCGAGCAC
>JBKPMQ010000352.1:0-4553 GCA_046732235.1 Actinomycetota bacterium | reverse complement strand
TATAAGAGACAGGCGCTGCAGAAGCTGCCGCCGAACCAGCGCGCGGTGCTGATCATGCGCGACGTCCTGGCGTTCCCGGCGGCCGAGGTGGCCGAGCTGCTCGACACGAGCGTCGCGTCGGTGAACAGCGCGCTGCAGCGGGCGCGGGCGACGCTCGACCGGGCGGACGTGGAGTCGGCCGGCTCGGCGAAGCCTCTGAGCGACGCCGACCGTGATCTTCTGGCCCGCTACGTGGAGGCCTTCCAGGCCTACGACATGGAGAAGCTGACGTCCCTGATCCACGAGGACGCCACCCAGTCGATGCCGCCGTACGACATGTGGCTGCGGGGCCGCGACGACATCTTCGCGTGGTGGACGGGCCCCGGGATCGGCTGCAAGGGCTCGCGCGTCGTCCCCGTGGCGGCCGCCAACGGCTCGCCGGCGTTCGGGCAGTACAAGCCCAGCGAGACCGGCAGCGGCTACGACCCGTGGGCGCTCCAGGTGCTCGAGATCGAGGACGGCGGCATCGCCGAGCTCACCTTTTTCCTCGGCACCGAGACGCTCTTCCCGCTGTTCGGGCTCCCGCCGCGCCTGGAGGCGTAGCTCTCCTACCGGTCGACGAGCACGTCGGCGAGGCCCATGAAGGCCACGAGCCGGCACAGGTCGTCGGTCGCGTGCTGCAGGACGACGCGGCAGCCGCGCCTGCGGGCGGCCAGCTGCAGCCGGGCGAGGGCGTCGACCGTCACGACGTTGGTCGCCACCCCCCGCACGTCGCAGAGGACCACGTCCGTGCCCGCGGACTCGAGCAGCGCGCAGACGCGGTCGCACAGCCCGGGCAGGTCGGCGCGGGTGATCGGGCCGCCGACCGCGAAGGTGACCGGCGTCGGCTGTGGCACGTCCATTCACGTTCAGACCGTGGAGGCTGCGGAAACTGAGCGGTCTTCGGGAGCAGCGGTGGTGCCGTACGCCGTACGCCCATCCCGTACGACGTACTCCGACCCGCCTCCCGGTGGCCTGGTACGCTGTACGAAATGCCCTCCCGGAGCCTAACCGGCCCGATCTGGACGCGGCCGGAGCCGGTCGGCCGCGCCGCCAGGCTCGCCCGGGCCGACATCGCCGCCGCCGCGCTTGCGATCGCCGACGGCGACGGCTTCGCGGCTGTCTCGATGCGCCGGCTCGCCCGCGAGCTGGGCGTGGGCACGATGTCGCTCTACCACTACCTGCGTACGAAGGACGACCTGCTGGAGCTCATGGACGACGCGGTCATGGGTGAGCTGCTCGTGCCGCCGGACGAGCTGCCGCGCGACTGGCGCGAGGCGCTGACGGCCATCGCGCGGCGCACCCGCGCGGCCTGGTCGCGCCATCCCTGGGCGATCGACTCCCTGCGGGGGGAGCGGTTCGGGCCGAACGCCATGGCGCATGTGGAGCAGTCGCTCGCGGCGGTCGCCGGCCTCGGGCTCGATCCCGTCCAGCGCCTGGAGATCATCGGGATCGTCGACGATTACGTCATGGGTTGCTGCATCAGTATGAGCGCCGGCCGCTCGACGCTGTACGAGGACGGCGGAGGCGCTGCCGCGTACGAGGCGATCCTCGATCATGTGGAGGAACGGCTCGAGCACGGCGACTTCCCGCATACCCGCGCGCTGGTGGGCGACGGCGATATCCGCGCCAACTGGGAGCGTCTGGCTGCGCAGGCGCTGGAACGCGACCGGTTCGAGACCGGGCTGGCGAGGCTGCTCGACGGGATCCAGCTCGACCTGAGCAGATTCCAGAATCCGAATTCGTAGCGCCAGCGAATTTGCGTTACGCAGACGGATGGGCGCGCACGATCGCTGCGCCGGCCACGAGCGACTCGAGCTTCCGGTATGCGGAGTCGCGGGGCAGGTATTTCATGCCGCAGTCCGGCGCGGCGACCAGTTCCTCCGGGCGCTTGTAGGGGAGCGCGCGCCGGATTCGCGCGGCGATCGTCTCGGGCGTCTCCACCGATTCGTCGTCGAGGTCGATCACGCCGAGGATGATGGTCTTGCCGGGCAGCGTCTCGAGGACAGCCGTATCGATGCCCGACTGGCCCGTCTCGATCGAGATCTGATCGCAGGGGGCGTCCGCGAGCTCCGGCAGGAACGAGTAGGCGGACGGGCGGTCGTGGATGATGGCCGCGTACCCGAAGCAGATGTGGACGGCTGTCGTCTCCGTGACCCCCTCGAGCGCTCGTTGGAGCGCCGCGACGCCGAACTCGCGCGCCTTCTCCGGCCGGGCCTGCATGTAGGGCTCGTCGATCTGCACGATGTCGGCGCCGGCCGCGAAGAGGTCGACCATCTCGTCGTGCACGGCGCCGGCGTAGGCGAGCGCCAGCTCGGCATGCCGCTCGTAGAAGTCGTTCTGCGCCTGTTGTGACATCGTGAACGGGCCGGGCACCGTGATCTTGATCGGCCGGCTCGTGTTGGCGCGCAGGAAGCGCACGTCCCGCACCTGGACGGGATGCTTGCGGGCGACCGGACCGACGATCCGCGGCACGGGATTCGGGTGCCCGCTGCGGTCGAGCGCCGTGCCCGGGTTGTCGACGTCGACGCCCTCCAGGGCGGTGGCGAACCGGTTGGAGTAGCTCTCGCGGCGGGCCTCGCCGTCGGTGATGATGTCGAGGCCGGCCCGTACCTGGTCGCGGATCGCGAGCAGCGTTGCGTCGTCCTGGGCCTGCTCGAGGTACCGGGGGTCGATCCGCCACAGCTCCCGCGCCCGCACCCGGGGCGGGAAGCGATGGCGCAGCCGCTCGCGGTCGATCAGCCAGTCCGGCTGGGCGTAGGATCCGACCAGGCTGGTGGGAAGCGCCGCGGGAAGTGACGGGGCCGCCATGGCGGGCGAACGCTACACGACCCCACCCCGGAGTCGCGGTGAGAATGGGCCCGGCCAATTCGATGCGTCAGCAAAAGTCCGCGGGAGCGATCGTTATGCAACATCGAGAAATCGGCGGCGAGGATTCGTTAGATAACGTTGGTGCACGCGGCCCAGACCCGCTCTGGGAGCGGGGTGCAGCGTACATCGACGGCGAGTTCCGCCCGATCGACGATGCCAGGATTTCGGTGCTCGATCTCGGTGTCACGCGAGGCGATTGCACGTACGACGTCGTGCACGTCTGGGAGGGCCGCTTCTTCCGTCTCGACGCGCATCTCGACCGGTTCGCCGAGAACCTGCGCCGGCTGCGCCTCGATCCGGGCGTCGACCGGGCCGGGATCGAGGACGCGCTGCATGGCTGCGTGGCCCGCGCCGGCCTCGAGGCGGCGTACGTGTCGATGACCTGCACGCGCGGGCGCCTCGCCCGAGGCAGCCGCGACCTGCGCACCGCCCGCAACACGTTCTACTGCTACGCAGCCCCGTTCATCTGGCTCGCGACCCCGGAGCAGCAGACGACGACGGGCGCCGGCATGTGGATCTCGGACATCCCCCGCATCCCGCCGCAGAGCGTCGATCCGCTGGTCAAGAACTACCACTGGCTCGACATGGACATGGCCCTCTTCGGGGCCTACGATCACCACGTCCAGCTCGTCGTCTTGCGGGACGGGGAGGGCGGCGTGACCGAGGGCCCGGGCTTCAACGTCTTCGCCCTCGTCGACGGCGTCTGGCGCACGCCGGCGTCCGGGACGCTGCACGGCATCACCCGGCGGACGGCGATCGAGCTGCTGCGCGAGGGCGGCGCCCGGGTCGAGGAGGGGCCGCTTCCGGCCGAGGACCTCCGCCGCGCCGGCGAGGTGCTCGTCACGTCGACCGCCGGCGGCGTGATCCCGGTGACCGCCGTGGACGGACGCCCGGTCGGCACAGGGAGGCCGGGGGAGCGGACGCTCGACCTGCGCGAGCGCTACTGGGCCCGCCACGCCGATCCGGCGTACACGACCCCGGTGCGGTACGACGGCTAGCGACTCCCCGGCCTGGCCCGGGCGGGACGCGCTGCGCGTCGGCCTGGGCTGCATGCGGCTCTCGACCGACCCGGATCGGTCCGAGGCGCGCGCCTTCGAGACGATCGCGGCTGCGGTCGATGCCGGGATCACGGTCTTCGACACCGCCCGCGCCTACGGCCTCGGGCCGGACGACGCCGGCCACAACGAGCGCCTGCTCGCCGGCGCGGTGCGCGCCTGCGGGGCCGCGGAGAGAGCACGGATCGTGACGAAGGGCGGGATGACGCGCCCCGCCGGGGAATGGGTGCCGGACGGGCGGGCGAAGGCGATCCGGGCCGACTGCGAGGCCAGCCTGGCCGCCCTGGACGGGCTCCCGATCGACTGCTACCTGCTGCATGCGCCCGACCCGCGCACGCCGTGGCGGACGTCGGTGCGGGCACTCGGGCGGCTGGTCGACGAGGGACTTGTGCGCCGGGCCGGCGTCGCCAACCCGAACCGCGACCAGGTGGACGAGGCCCTCGAGCTGGCGCCGATCGCGGCCGTCTCGGTCACCCTGAGCCCGTTCGACGATCGGGCGCTGCGAGGCGGCGTCGTCGAGCGCTGCGCCGAGGCGGGAATCGCGGTGATCGCGCACGCGCCGCTGGGCGGCCCCCGCCGCGCCCCCGGGCTGGCGCGCCGGCCCGAGCT
>JBKPMQ010000351.1:0-4829 GCA_046732235.1 Actinomycetota bacterium | reverse complement strand
CCTCGGAACGAGCGGCCCAGGGCGGAGACGGCGCCGGAGGTGACGCGGACGCCGCCGTCGCCCAGGCGGGCGGCCGCGAACACCGGCGTCCCGAGCTCCGGGAGCTCGTCCCGCCACTCGATCGCCGGCGCGTCGCCCGTCTCGACGGAGATCACCGCAAGGTCGCCGGCCGCGTCGACGGCCGCCGGCCGGCCGGTCTCGCGGCGCCCGTCGGCGAATACGGCCGTGACCTCGTCGCGGCGCACCGCGTGGGCGCAGGTGAGAACGCGGTCGCGGCCCATGACCACGCCGGACGCCGGCCTCCAGCCGAACCGCAGGCCCACCACGGCCGGCCCGGCGTTGGCGGCCGCCCTCGCGGTCGCCTGCTGTAGCTCCTCGAGCACGCTCATGCCCTGTACGCTCCCTATCGATTGTGAATAGCAACCTGCAAGTTACTCCTCGCAAGGCGATCCTGCAACCCCGATACGATGGGCGCGTGGAAGGGTCCCGACACGCATCGCCGCTCGCCGAGGCCATGGGCCGGGTCGGCGATCGGTGGACGCTCCCGGTCGTCGAGGCGCTGCTCGAGGGGCCACGCCGGTTCGGCGAGCTGGTCGAGCGGCTGCCGGGGATCGCGCCCAACATCCTCACCGACCGCCTGCGCAACCTGGAGCGGGACGGGCTCATCGTCGCCCGGCCGTACTCGCGCCGACCGCCGCGCTCGACGTACGAGCTGACCGACGAGGGCCGCGAGCTGGCGGGCGCCGTGCGGCTCCTGAGCGAGTGGGGCGCCCGCCACGGCGGCCAGGAGCCGGCCCGGCACGGCGCCTGCGGCACGCGGCTCGAGGTGCGCTGGTACTGCCCGACGTGCGAGCAAGCCGTCGACGAGGACGCCGCCGAGGGGCTGCACTACGCGTGATCACGCTTGACGACGTCCACGCCGCCGCCGCCCGCCTGCAAGGCGTCGCCCACCGTACGCCGGTGCTGCGGTCGCGCACGCTCGACGCCCAGACGGGCGCGAGCGTCCACCTGAAGGCCGAGTGCCTCCAGCGCGGCGGCGCGTTCAAGTTCCGGGGCGCCTACAGCATGATCTCGACGCTGCCCGAGGACGCCCGCCGCCGCGGCGTCGTGGCGTACTCGTCGGGCAACCATGCCCAGGCGGTCGCGCTCGCCGCCGGCCTGCTCGGGTCGCACGCGACGATCCTCATGCCGGCGGACACGCCTGCGGCCAAGATGGACGCCACCCGGGGCTACGGCGCCGAGGTCGTGACGTACGACCGCTACAACGAGGATCGGGAAGCGCTCGGCGCGGCGCTCGCCGACGAGCGCGGGCTCGAGCTCGTGCCGCCGTACGAGCATCCGGCGGTGATGGCGGGCCAGGGCACGGCCGCCCTCGAGCTGCTGGCCGAGGTGCCCGACCTCGACCTGCTGCTCGTGCCCGTCGGCGGCGGCGGCCTCATCGCCGGCTGCTCGACGGCCGCGAAGGCGCTGCGCCCGGACATGCGCGTCGTCGGCGTCGAGCCGGAGGCCGGCGACGACACCCGCCGGTCACTGGCGGCGGGCGAGCGGGTGCGCATCGAGACGCCGCGCACCATCGCCGACGGCCAGCAGGCCGACATCCCCGGCCGGCTCACGTTCGAGGTGAACCGCCGCCTGGTGGACGCGATCGAGGTCGTCGCCGACGCCGAGATCGTCGCCGCCATGGCGTTCCTGTTCGATCGGATGAAGCTCGTCGCCGAGCCGAGCGGCGCCTCGGCGTTCGCCGCCCTCCTCGCGGGGCGGATCGAGGCGTCCGGCGCCCGCGTCGGCGTGGTCATCTCCGGCGGGAACGTCGGCGTCGCCCGCTTCTGCGAGCTGCTGGGACGCCCGGCTGCGTGAGCGCCGTGTTCTGGCGCTACGACGAGCGTGCATAACCGGTGCCCGGCACCCGATATTCAGGCCGCGGGAGCGGGGTCGGGCGTCGGCACCCGCTCGATGCCGGCGATGCGGTAGGCGTCGGCCTCGTCCAGGGTCTCGTGCTCGAGGAGCGCACGGGTGAGCGCCTCCAGCTGGTCGCGGTGGGCCTCGAGCTGGGCGAGCGCCGCCCGCTCGCAGTCCTCCAGGATCCGCCGCACCTCCTCGTCGACGAGCTCACGGGTGCGCTCGGATGCTTCACCGGCCCCGGGGAAGAGCATCGGCTCGTCGTTCGGGCCGGGCAGCACCGACACCGGGCCGATCCGCTCGGACATCCCCCACCGGCCGGCCATCTGGCGCGCGATCCGGGTGGCCTGCTCGAGGTCCGACTCCGCGCCCGTGGTCATGTCGCCGTAGATCAGCTGCTCGGCCGCGCGGCCGCCGAGCGACCCGATGAGCCGGCCGCGGAGGTAGTCGGCGGTGTAGCCGTACCGGTCCGTCGTCGGGCTCTGGAACGTCACCCCGAGCGCGCGGCCGCGGGGGATGATCGAGATCTTCCGCACCGGGTCGGCGCCGGGCTGCAGCATCCCCAGCAGCGCGTGGCCCGACTCGTGGTAGGCGGTGCGCTCGCGGTCCTCCCGCGAGAGCACGATCCGCCGCTCCGCGCCGAGCACGATCCGCTCGAGCGAGTCGGTGAAGTCGGCCATCTGCACCTTCTCGTGTGAGCGCCGGGCCGCGGTCAGCGCGGCCTCGTTCACGAGGTTGCGCAGGTCGGCGCCGACCATCCCCGGCGTCGAGGAGGCGAGCGCGTCGAGCTCGACGTCGTCCGCCAGCGGCACGCCGCGCGTGTGGACCTCGAGGATCAGCCGCCGCCCGGTCTGGTCAGGCGGGTTCACGGTCACGCGGCGGTCGAACCGGCCCGGCCGCAGCAGCGCCTGGTCGAGCACCTCGGGACGGTTCGTGGACGCGATCACGATCACGCCCTCGGTGCCCGAGAAGCCGTCCATCTCGGTCAGGATCTGGTTCAGGGTCTGCTCGCGCTCGTCGTGGCCGCCGATCGTCGCCGAGCTGCCGCGGGAGCGCCCGATGGCGTCGAGTTCGTCGATGAAGACGATGGCCGGCGCCGTCGCCTTGGCCTGGGCGAACAGGTCGCGCACCCGGCTCGCGCCGACGCCGACGATCGCCTCGATGAACTCCGACGCGGAGATCGAGAAGAAGGGGACGGCCGCCTCGCCGGCGACGGCGCGGGCCAGGAGCGTCTTGCCGGTGCCGGGCGGCCCGGACAGGAGCACGCCCTTCGGCACGGTCGCCCCCAGGCGGGTGTAGCGCTCGGGGTTGCGCAAAAAGTCGACCACCTCGACGAGCTCGTCCTCGGCCTCGTCGATGCCGGCCACGTCCTCGAACGTGAGCCGCTTCGTGACCTCGTCCGGCTGGTACCGCTGCGCGCGCGAGCGTCCGAAGCCCCCGAGGGCCCCTCCGGCGCCGGCGCGCTGGGCCCGGCGGAAGATGAGCACGAAGAGGCCCACGATCAGGAGCGTCGGGGCGAAGCTGATCAGGAGCTGCTGCCAGAGCGGCGTCGACGTCTCGATCGGATGAGCGTTGATGACGACGTGCTGCTGCTCGAGCAGCCCGAGCAGGGAGTCGTCGGCGAACGCCGGCCGCTCGGTCTGGAAGCGCGTGGACGCCTTCCCGCCCGTGTCGGGCGGCTTGGCCGCCTTCTTGAACGTGCCCTGGATCGTGTCGCCGGTCGAGGTGACCTCGGACACGTTCCCCGCCGTCACCTGCTCGCGGAAGTAGCTGTACGGCACCGATTCGCGCGAAGGGTGGTTCGACACCAGCCCGGCGATGACGTAGTTGGCGACGAGCAGCGCCAGCAGCACGAGCCAGAAGCGGCGCCCGCCGGGCATCCGTGCCGCGGGCTTCGGCGGCTCCTTCCGATCCGGTACGCCCTCGACGCGGAACCCGCGATGGTGCCCGGGCGCCTGCGTGCGTTCGGGCTGGTCGGCCATGGGGCGAGTGTACCGCCGGGTTCAATGCCCGGCGGCCGGGCGACACCGACGGGTGCCGCCCGCCGCCGAGCGGGGGGTGCGCGTACGAACGTCATGGACGCAGCTGCTGGGGCCGGAGCCGGGGCACGACGCGCCGCGCGGCCGAGAAGGGCCGCAGCCCGCCGGAACGGGGCCGGCCGGGCGGTGGCCGATGCTGGGCGACCGGCCCGACCTCGGGGCGGCGGAAGCTGCGCGAGAGCTCGATGCGGACCTGGGGATGGATTCCGATCATGGTGTTTCACCTCCTTCGGGACAATGCGTCTGTGACATAACGAGACGTGTATGCATGCGGCGGCCTCCCTTGCGGGTTACGTAACTACAGAAGCCCTCGCGCCGGTCGCCGAACGCCCGCAGACGCGGGTGTCCTACGGCGTCACGTGGAGCGGAGTGAGCGGCTGTGGCTCAGGCGGAACGCGAGCCCGTGAGGCTCGCGAACCCACAGCCGACCGGCTCGGGGGACGCCATGGACGCGAGGATGATAGTCGTCGTGTTCGTCATCGTCGCCTCCCTTCGCGTCGCAGAGCCGGTACCTACTGGGCCAGGAGAATACACGCGCGCCCGGGGGCCGTCAAGCAGGATTTACATTATGACGTTAAGCAACGTCGGACCTCGTCGTCGCTCGTCGTCGAGAAGTCCTCGTACCATGCGCCGACCGACCTGAATCCAGCGGGGGTGAGCGGGCACACCACCTCGTCCGCATCCGTCTCGAGCGAGCGGCAGGTCTCGGCCGCAGCCACCGGCACGGCGACGACCACCCGGCCCGGCCCCGCCGCCCGCACCGCGCGGACGGCGACGCGCATGGTGGCGCCCGTCGCCAGACCGTCGTCGACGACGAGGACGGTCCGGCCGGCGAGCCGCGCCGGAGGGCTGTCGCCGCGGTAGGCGCGCTCGCGCCGGTCGAGCTCGTCC
>JBKPMQ010000350.1:0-8464 GCA_046732235.1 Actinomycetota bacterium | reverse complement strand
GTGCGCGGGTCCTCGGCCTTGTGGATGGGATGGCCGACGCCCGGCACGCGCCCGCCCGCGTCCAGGCGGGCGGCAACGGCCGCGCCGGCCGCCGCCCGCAGACCGGCGTCGCCCTCGGCGCGGGCCACGATGTCAGCCAGGAACACGGCCGCGTCCTCGACGACGCCAAGGAACACCGACCCGGCGCCCAGGAGCCCCGCCGCGTCGGCGCCCTGGTGCGACTCCGGCGCGCGGGTGTGCGTGAGCCGCGCGGCCAGCACGGTCGGCGTGAGGCCGTGATCGGCGAGCGAGACCAGGACGGCGTCGAGCAGCATGGTCTCGCCCCGCCCGGGCATCCGGCCCTGGACGAGCAGGAACGCCAGCTCGGTGAACGTCACGCGGCCCATCAGCTCGCCGGCGAGGTCGTGCCCGCGGACGGTGATCGAGTCGGCGGTGGTCGTCCCGATGTCGGTGCGAAGCCAGTCGGTCGTGCTCATGCTCTCCTCTCGAAGTCGATCTCCTCGGACGTGCGCTCGCGGACGAGCTCGTGCTTGGCCACCCGCCCCGTCGGCGTGTGCGGCAGCTCCGCCGCCGCCTCCATGTAGCGCGGCACCTTGAACGGGGCCAGCAGCCCGGCGGCGTGATCGCGCACCGCGGCGACGTCGGCGGCCGGGTCGTGGAGCACGACGAACGCCTTGATGTCCTCCTCGGAGACCTCGGACGGCACCCCCACGACGGCCGCCTCGAACACGGCCGGGTGGTCGGCGAGCGCGTCCTCGATCTCGGCGGGCGCGACGTTCTCGCCGCGGCGCCGGATCACCTCCTTGACCCGGCCGACGAAGGTGTAGATGCCCTCCTCGTCCACCGTCACCAGGTCGCCCGTCCGCAGCCACCCGTCGTCCGACAGCACCTTCGCCGTCTCCTCCGGCATGTCCCAGTAGCCCTTCATGACGGCAGGGTTTCGGAGCTCGAGCTCGCCCACCTCGCCGGGCCCGGCCGGGCGCCCCTCCTGCATCACCCGGCCCTCGTTGACGACGCCCAGCGTCGGGTGCTGGCGGATGCTCCCGAGCGTGCCGAACGGGCGTGTCCCCCGGGGCCAGATCGTGCCGTACGGCGTCTCCGACATCGCGTACCCGCACACGATGCGCAGGCCGAAGCGGCGTTCGATCTCGAGGTGCCGCTCCTTCGGCGGGGCGGGGCCCGTGTAGCAGAGGCGCAGCGGCGTGTCGGCGTCGTCGGGCCGCTCCGGCTGGCGCATGAGGATCTCGAGCATCGCCCCGATCGCGTTGAACTGGGTTGCGCCGTGCGCCCGTGCCGAGTCGAGGAACGTGCTGGCGGAGAAGCGGGGCAGGAGCGCCAGGCTCGCGTGCACCGCCACCGACCCGAGCATCGAGTAGGTGGGCGCGTTGATGTGGAAGAGCGGAAGCGACGTCATGAGCCGGTCGTCCGGACCGAGCTCCATCCACCACGGGAAGCCCTCGCCCGCCATCACGTAGGCACGGTGGGTCTGGGTGACGAGCTTCGACCGGCCCGTGGTCCCCGAGGTCGGGATCAGGACGGCGGCGTCGTCGGGCCCCGCGGGCCCGGTCCCCTCGAAGCCCGCCGCGTCCTGGAACAGCCGCTCGACGGCGACGGCACCCTCGACTGTGGCGTCGGAGACGACGAGCCGTGGCCGCACCTGTCTCACGAGCCCCGCCAGCTCCGCCTCCGCGCTGCGCGGGTTGGCGGTGACGAGGATCGTCCCGGCGTACGCGGACGCGAGCCAGGTGAACAGGTAGTCCGGCGTGCTCCGCATCGTGGCGAGCACAAGGTCGCCGGGCACGAGCCCGGCCGCCCCGAGCGCCGCCGCCGCCCTCCCGATCCGCTCGCGGGCCTCGGCGTAGGTGAACGACTCCTCGCCGGCGACGAGCCACACCTTGTCCGGGGCGGCGGCGACGGCCTCGTCGAACAGCTCCGGGATCGTCTGCGGCATGGAGGCGGATCATCGCGGGTTCCCCGGGCCGGGTGCAACCGGCGACGCGTAGACTCGCCGGCATGACCGAGACCCCCTTCGCCGACGCGGTCGCCGCCTACCTGCGCGACATCCCGACGCCCATGACGACCCCCGGGCACAAGCGCAACCCGGCCCTGGTCGGCGAGGGGTCGCTGCTGCTCTCCGACATCCCCCACCACGGCGGCGCGGACACGCTGCGGAACGACCACGAGGTGCTCGAGCAGGCGGAGGCGCTGGCGGCGGCGGCGTGGGGCGCCGACATGTGCCGCTTCAGCCACAACGGCTCCACCCACCCCAACCAGGCGCTCTGCCTCGCCGCCACCCGCCCGGGCGAGCCGGTGCTCGTCCACCGCACCTGTCACAAGTCGGTCTACTCCGGCCTGATCCTGGCCGGGGCGCGGCCGGTGTGGCTCGCGCCGGATGTGTCCGACGAGCTGGGGATCTCGCTGGGGACGCCGGCCGACCGGGTCGCCGCCGCGCTCGACGCCGAGCCCGCGATCCGCACCGCGATCCTGACCGAGCCGTCCTACGTGGGTGTCCTCTCCGATCTGCCCGCCATCGCCGAGGCCTGCCACGCGCGCGGCGTCGCGCTCGTCTGCGACCACGCGTGGGCGGCCCACTTCGGCTTCGCGAGCACCGTGCCGCGAAACGCGCTCGCGCTCGGCGCCGACGCGATCGCGCTCAGCACGCACAAGACCCTCATGTCGCTCACGCCGGGCGCGCTGCTGCTCGCCCGCGACACGGGCCGTATCGACCTCGAGCGGCTCGGAGCGACGTTCGACATGCTGCTCACGACGAGCCCATCGGCCATGATCTACGGCACGATCGACCAGGCCCGGGCGCGGATGCAGGCCGAGGGCGAGCGCCTGATCGGCGCCGCGGTCGAGCTCTACGCACGCGCGCGCGAGGGAGTCGAGACGATCGAGGGCCTGCGGGTGATCGGCGACGACGCGGTGCTCGGCCATCCCTCGGTGCTGGCCCGCGACCCGCTGAAGCTCGTGATCGATCTTGCCGGCGCGCATGCCGACGGCCTCGCCGTCGACCGCTCGCTGCGGGCGCGGGGTGTCCAGGTCGAGGGGGCCGACCGCCGCCTGCTCATCCCGCACATCACCGTCGGCGACGACTCGACCCGCGTCGACGCGTTCGTGCCGATCCTGCGCGCCGCCGTCGACGAGCACCGGGGCAGCGTCGGCGACCCGCCGCCGGTGGCGACGTCGTGGCGCACCAACCCCGAGCTGGCGATGACGCCGCGCGAGGCGGCGTTCGCGCCCACCGAACGCGTGGACGCTGCGGCCGCGGTCGGCCGCGTGGCCGCCGAATTCGCCGTGCCGTACCCGCCGGGGATCCCGGCGCTCGCGCCCGGCGAGGTGATCGGGGAGGACCTGTGGGAGCGGCTGCGGACGGAGGCGGCGCTCGGCGCCCGGATCGCCTATGCGACCGACCCGGCGCTCGGCTCGATCAAGGTGGTGGCGGGCTGACCTCGGCGGCCGGGGCCGGCGGTTCCCCGCTCGCCTGAAGCAGCACCCCGAAGATGACGATGACCCCGCCAATCAGCGTCGCCGCGGCGGGCTGCTCCGACACCGCGATCCACACCCACAGCGGGCCGAGGACGACCTCGAGCAGCGTGATCGTCGCGATCTCGGCAGCCGGGATCAGCCGTGCGCCGATCGAGAGCAGCGCGAGGCCGAGCCCGATCTGGCCGGCGCCGAGCAGGATCAGCAGGACGAGGTTGCGCGAGTCGACGGAGCCGGGGTGCGCGAACGGCGCGGCGCAGGCGATGATCAGGATCTGGGCGAGCGCGGTGGCCGGAGCCATGCTCATGTGCCGGTGGTGGCGCGTGATCACGATGCTGACGGCGAAGGAGAGCGGAATCACGATCGTGAGCAGCGTGACCAGCACCCCGCCGCTGCCCGGCGCGCCGACCATCACGCCGACGCCGGCGAGCGCGATCACCATCGCCATCCACGACCGCCGCGACACGGGCTCGCCGAGCGTCATCCAGGCGAGCAACGCGGCGACCATCGGCGCGACCGCCTGCAGGAAGAGCACGTTCGCGACCGTCGAGTAGTTCAGGGCGACGATGAACGAGCCCGACGCGAGCGCCGTCGAGACGCTCACCCCGACCATCGCCCAGCCGCTGCCCCGCATGGGCGTGGCCGGCTCGCGCCGCCGCCCGGCGGCGACGAAGATCGCGAGGGCGGCGAACGCGAACAGCGCCCGCCCCGCCACCTGCGTCCCGAGGCCGACGTGCAGCTCGCGCTGGAGCACGCCGGCCGTCGACCAGGCCAGGGCGGCGAGGGCGACGTACATCTGGCCGCGGCGATGCTGCGATCGCGAGATGCTGTCGATCGCCAAGGACGTCGCCACGCCCGTAGTCAACCAGACGCCCGCCGCGACCGGCGCTGGTGCGGACGGGCTCGGTCAGGCGGCCAGGTCGGCCGCTGCGTCGGCGCCGACGACGGCCAGGAGCGCGGCGGCGCAGGCCGGGTCGAAGGCCGTACCGGTCTCGGACCTGATCAGGTCGAGCGCCCGCTCGTGCGACCACGGCTCGCGGTAGGCGCGCCAGCTCGTGAGGGCGTCGAAGACGTCGCAGATCGAGAGGATCCGGGCCTCGAGCGGGATGCGCTCGCCGGCCAGGCCGTGCGGGTATCCGGCGCCGTCGACGCGCTCATGGTGGGCGAGCACGATCGGGATCTCCTCGTCGAAGCTGCCGACCCGGGAGAGGATGTTCGCGCCCGCCTGCGGGTGGGTCTTGATCGTCCGGTACTCGTCGTCGCTCAGCTTGCCCGGCTTGTTCAGGATCTCCGGCGCGATGCGGAGCTTGCCGATGTCGTGGAGGAGGCCAGCCACCGCCAGCCGGCGCAGGGCCGGCGCCGGCAGCGCGAGCTGCTCGCCGACCGCGACGGCCAGCATGGCGACGTTCTGGGAGTGGACGAGGGTCGACGGATCGTGGTGGTGCAGGTCGGCCTTGAGCGACCTGACGTAGCCGCCGAGCAGCTCCGACTCGGAGTCGAGCAGGTCCTGCGCGCGGGTGCGGCGGCGGAGGGCATACGTGGGGGCCCGGCGGGTGAGGTCGCGGGTCACGGCTGCCGCAACCGCGAGGAACCCGGACGCCTCGAGCCCGTGGCCGGCCCAGAACGTCCACGACCACACCGGCGAGAGCAGGTAGGTCGGAATCGATGTGCCCAGCCAGACGAGGCCGACGGCGACGACGGCGTCGCCCGGGCGGCGCGTGAGGAGGTAGGTCTGCCACGTCCGCCAGGCCAGCCACGCGTACACGACGCAGGCGGGCGTCAGCAGGGTGTAGGCGCCGGGGGTTACGTTGACCGGGATCAGCGGGAGGAGGGCGGGATGGCCGAGGCCGATCGCGCCGAAGACGAGCAGCACCGTGGTGGTGGTCACCGCTGCCTGCAGGATGCGGCGGGGCGCGTCGCTGACCCGGACGGGAACGAGCAGCGCGATGGCGAACAGGATGCCGCCGGTGGGGACGGCGAGGGCGCCGGCGAGGCCGACGGTGGCGTTGCGTCCGTACTCGCCCAGGATGAACCCGGGTGTCGCCGAGGCGTGGATGACGAGCAGCCCGGCCATGGCCAGGAAGCCCACGCCGATCAGGCCGCCGCGGATGTCGTTCTCGCGCATCGCGACGCGCACCATCAGCATCGCCGCCAGCAGAGCGGCCAGCGCCGCGCCGCCCACGGCGACCACATGGGTCGGGGGCGAGATGAAGGCGCCGGTCACGGGAACCGTGTTCGTGCGCACGAGCGTGTACCCGACGGTGGGGAAGAAGGCGGCCAGGAAAAGCCCGAGACGGCGTATGCGATGGCTGTTCACATCCGGGTTATCGGGCGGGTGCCGCCCCGGATTGAGGTTGCGGGACGGGTTAGAAGGCGGCCGTGCGCACGTCGCGGGGCAGGCCCGCGCGCCCGTACTCGGAGGTGCCGCGGGTGCGCAGCTCGCGGGCGCCCGCGAGCATCGCCCCGTAGGCCGCGCTCGCAAGGAGCGATCCGGTCGACACCCGCCGCACGCCGAGCTCCGCCAGCTCGGAGACCGGCGGCACGTCGGGCAGCGCGAGCACGTTCACCGGCACCCCGACCGCGGTGACCACGGCGCGGATGTCGGCGGGGTCGGTCAGGGCCGGCGCGTAGACGGCGTCGGCGCCCGCCTCGGCGTACGCGACGAGGCGGGCGATCGTGTCGTCCAGGTCGTCGACGCCGTGGAGGTGGTTCTCGGCCCGCGCCGTCAGCACCATCGGGTCGCCCTCGTGCGCCGCCGCGGCGGCGGCCGCGACCCGCTCGCCGGCGACGTCCACGGGGTCGATCCGGCCCTTGGCGGGATCCCAGTCCTCGATCGAGCACCCGGCGGCGCCCGCCTCCGCCAGCCGCCGCACCGACTCCGCCACCCCTGCCGGGTCGGGCGCGAAGAGGCGTTCGCTGTCGACGGAGAGGGGGAGGTCGGTCGCGGCCGCGAGCCGCTCGACGTGGATCACGAGCTCGTCCAGCGTGACGGTCTGGTCGTTGCGCCCGAGCGTCCACGCGAACCCGGCGCTCGTGGTCGCGATGGCCTCGAACCCCGACCAGGTCAGCAGCCGGGCGGATCCCTCGTCCCACGCGTTCGGCATCACGAAGATCCCCTCGTTCGCGTGCAGCTCCCGGAACCGCGCCCGCCGCTCGCCGACCGTCATGGCGGCAGCCTACCCCGTGAATAAACGGGGTCAGACCCCTTTTATTCAGGGAAGAACTGCGGCAGGTGCTCGCGGTGCGCGGCGAGCAGGGCGTCGAGGAGCGGCCGGGCCGTGTCGAAGCCCCGCACGAGCGGGTTGGCCATCAGCGCTCGCAGGGCGGTGTCGCGGTCGCCCGAGATCGCCGCCGAGACGGTCAGCCGCTCGTAGGCCTTCACCTCCTCGACAAGCCCGAGCATGTCGGGCGGGAGCGGGCGCTGCGGCAGCGGATGGGCGCCGGTGGCGTCGATCCGGCAGGGCACCTCCACCACCGCATCGGCGGCCACGTTCGGGATCGCGCCGTCGTTGCGGACGTTCACGACCTGGGTGTCGCCCTGGTCGGTGGCGAGCGACTCGAGCAGCATCGCGGCCGCCTCGGAGTAGAAGGCTCCGCCCCGCTTCTCGAGCAGCTTCGGCTTCACGTCCAGCGCCGGGTCGCGGTACATCTCGAGCAGGTCGGCCTCGATCCGCATCACCTGCTCGGCGCGGGTCGGTTGCTCGGCCTGCTCGGCGACCGTGCGCTCCGGGAAGTAGAAGTAGCGCAGGTAGTACGAGGGGATCGCGCCCTGCAGCCGGATCAGGTCGCCGGGTATGTCGACGTCCTCGCCGAGCTGATCCGCGAACGTCTGGATCAGCTCCGGCAGCCGGTCGACGCCGTCGACGTGGACGCCCCGCTCCCAGGAGAGGTGGTTCAGGCCCACGTGCTCGAGCGACACGCGGTCGGGCGTGACGCCGAGCCGGTCGGCCAGCTGGCGCTGGAACCCGATGGGGATGTTGCAAAGGCCGATGGCGCGGTGGCCGGCGTCGATCAGCGCCTGGGCGACGAGCCCGGCCGGGTTCGTGAAGTCGAGCAGCCAGGCGCCGTCGGCGCCGCTCGCCTCCATGTCGCGGGCGATGTCGAGCACGACGGGGACGGTGCGAAGCGCCTTGGCGAAGCCGCCGGCGCCGGTGGTCTCCTGGCCCAGGCACCCGAACCGCGGCGGGATGGTCTCGTCCTTCAGCCGGGCGGCGAGCCCGCCCACGCGCAGCTGCACGAGCACGAATGCCGCCCCGTCGATCGCGCGCGCCCGGTCGGTGGTGCAGACCAGGCGCCCGCCGAAGCCCTGGCGGCGCAGGATCCGGTCGGCGAGGCCCCCGACGACGTCCAGCCGGCCCTGGTCGATGTCGTGGAGCGAGATCTCGGCGATCCCCAGCCGCGCGGCCCGCAGGCCCAGCCCCTCGATCAGCTCGGGCGTGTACGTGCTGCCCCCGCCGACGACCGCGATCTTGGGGTTTTCAACCACGGCGCGAGATTGTAATCTATGGGCCGTGCATTCGTTAGGAAACTTTCCTGACATATTCATGGCGGAGATCGCGGGCCAGCCGGCGGCGATCCGCAGGGCGGCCGGCGCCGCCGCCGAGCAGGCGAACGCGATCGCGGCGCTGGGCCACGAGCTGCGCCGCCGCGCGCGCGTCGTCCTCACCGGCATGGGCAGCTCCTACGACGCCTGCTACCCGGCGGCGACCCGTCTGGCCGCCGCCGGCGTGCTGGCGACGATGGTCGACGCCGCCGAGCTGCTGCACTTCCGCCTCGATGCGCTCGGGCCGGAGACGCTGCTCGTGTGCGTGAGCCAGTCGGGCGAGAGCGCCGAGACCGTGCGCGTCGTGCGCGAGCTGCGCGACCGCGGCGACCGGCCGTTCATCGCCGCGGTCACGAACGGGACCGGCAGCACGCTGGCCGAGCTCGCCGACCGCAACCTGGACACGTGCGGCGGGGAGGAGCACGGCCCTTCGAC
>JBKPMQ010000349.1:0-7300 GCA_046732235.1 Actinomycetota bacterium | reverse complement strand
ATCGGCCCGGCGAGCGCCTGGGCGCCGAGCGCGAGCTCGCCGCCCGGCTGGGCGTGAGCCGCTCGACGCTCCGCGCGGCCCTCGACGCGCTCGAGACGGCGGGCGTCGTGCACCGCGTCCGCGGCCGGTCGGGCGGGATCTTCGTCTCGGAGCGGCGGGTCGAGCGCGACCTGACGAGCCTCACGAGCCTGCCGGCGTACATGCGCCGCCAGGGGTTCCAGTCGGGCGCGCGAGTGCTCTCGACGGCCACGGTCGGCGCCGACGCCGAGACGGCCGCGGCGCTCGACGTCCCGGAGGGGGCGCTCGTGCTCGAGGTCGTCCGCGTCCGCCTCGCCGACGAGCAGCCGATCTCGCTCGAGCGGGCCCGCTTCCCCGCCGACCGCTTCCCCGGGCTGCTCGACCGTTCGCTCTCGGGATCGCTGTACGAGCTGCTCGAGTCCGGCTACGGTCTGCGCCCGGGCGAGGCCGAGGAGCGGGTCGAGGTGGTCGGCGCGACCGCGGCCGAGGCGCGCGTGCTCGAGGTGCGCGCAGGGGCGCCGCTGGTGTCGATCGCGCGGACGGCCTGGTCGGAGGACGGCCTGCCGTTCGAGCGCTCCAACGACCTCTTCCGCGCCGACCGGGTGCGCATCGTGGTGCGCGTCCGCACGGGCGACCCGCAGTCGCTCGGGAGCGCGGTCGAGGTCGTGCGCTGAAGAACTGGTGCCAGGCACCGGTTATGCACGCGGTGAATAAAAGGGGTCTGACCCCGTTTATTCAGCCGGTGGGTGCCGGGCGGCCTGGGAGCGACCCGCGCGGCATGAGCGGCCGACGCGGCAGATGAGCCGGTCGAGCGCGCGCAGGATGCGGGCGGCGGTCGCCACCCGTCCACGGTAGCCCAAAATGCCATACTCCCCGGCACCCATGGCCGAGCACGTCATCACCCGGGACGCGCCGACGCACCGCACCTGGGACGTGGACACGGAGCCGGTCGTGCGGATCCAGCCGGGCGACGTCGTCTCCGCCGAGACGGACGACTTCGCCGGCGGCCAGATCACCCGCGATTCCACCGCGGCCGACCTGCCCAACCTCGACTTCGACCTGATCTACCCGCTCGCCGGCCCGATCCACGTCGAGGGCGCCGAGCCCGGCGACGCCGTCGCGATCGAGTTCCTCGAATTCGAACTGCCCGAGTGGGGCTGGGCCTGCATCATCCCCGGGTTCGGACTGCTCCCGCCGGGCGAGTTCACCGAGCCGTACATCAAGTTCTTCGACCTGACCGGCGGCGAGGAGATGGACTTCGCGCCCGGCGTTCGCCTCCCGATCGAGCCGTTCTGCGGCACGACCGGCGTGCCCGGCGCGGGCATGCACGGCGTGCGCATCCCGCCGCCGCATGCAGGGGGCGGCAACATCGACTGCCGCCACCTGACGAGGGGGACCACCCTCTACCTCCCGGTCGGCGTCCCGGGCGCGCTGGTCTCGCTGGGCGACGCCCACGCCGCGCAGGGCGACGGCGAGGTCGCGATCTCCGGGGTCGAGTGCGCGATGCGGACGACGATCCGGGTCACGGTCGAGCGGGGGATGAACCTGCGCGCCCCGGCGCTGCGGCGGCCGCCCGGCTCGCTCACGCCGCGCGTCGACGGCGGCGGCTGGTTCGCCACGACCGGCGTCGAGCCCGATCTGATGGAGGCGTCCCGCTCGGCCGTGCGCGCGATGATCGACCACCTGGTCTCGCGCCGCGGCCTCACACGTGAGGACGCTTACATGCTGTGCTCACTTGCGGGCGATCTGAAGGTGACCGAGGTCGTCGATGCGCCAAACTGGATGGTGGGCTGCTTCATGCCCGACGCAGTGTTCACCTGACCAGGAGGTGCGGCATGCACGACGCGGCGATGAGAGAGTCGCTGGAGCGGCTGGCGGAGCACGACGGCGGCAGGCGGCTCCTGCAGCTCGCCCTGCGCAGCATCGAGCGCGGCGACCACGAGCTCGTCTCCGGCTGCTGGACGCGGAAGGGCGATGCGGGGTGCCTGTTCCAGCACGCCTACTGGCAGGGCGTCGCCGACGGCGTCTTCGCCGACGACGGCCGCGCCCGCGCCTGGGTGACGGGCGTCGCCGGCCCGCAGGCGTATGACCGGGTGATCGACGTGATCGCGGCGTTCGACCGGCTCGCACGGGCCGAGTACGCCGTCGAGCAGCGCCGGTTCGGCCCGCCCGAGCTCGACCGCGAGCGCTGGCGCGAGCGCGTCTCCGCCTTGCTCGTCGAGGTGCTCGGCGCGGGGGCGGGCCCCGGCCGCACCGAGGCCCGGGCCACGATCACCGCGTGATGCCTCGCGCAGGGCTTGACCCGCGCGCGGCGTAAATGGTACAAACGGCGCCGTAGCTGTCTGACAACTTTCGGGGCGGCCGTGCCCCGGAGCACCAGTGGGAGGTGGTCGAATGAGCAGTGAAGGCGGAGGCATGTCCGAGCATCACGAGGGCATGCTTCCCGTGGTCGACAGTATGGATGTCTCGTCGCGCGACGACGTCCACAAGCTGCACGGCGGCGCGATCGGACTCTGGGGCGTGCTCTTCCTGACCGTGACCGGCGCGGCGCCGATCTCGGCCATGCTCTTCAACACGCCGCTCTCGGTCGGGTTCGGCAACGGGCTCGGGACGCCGGCCGGGTTCCTCGTCGCCACGGTGGTCCTGACGATCTTCTCGGTCGGCTACGTGGCGATGTCGCGCAAGGTGACCGCCGCCGGCGGCTTCTACAGCTTCATCAGCCACGGCCTCAACCGCGAGCTCGGCATGGCGTCCGGCCTCGCGATGGTGGTCGCATACTCGGTGTTCGAGGTGTCGCTCATCGGCGGGTTCGCCTACTTCGCGACGCTGAAGCTGAACCAGTACGGCTACCACCCGTCGTGGTTCTGGCCGGCGCTGTTCATGATCGTCCTGATCTCGGTGCTCGCCTACTTCGACGTGCATATCTCGGCTCGCGTGCTCGGCGCGGCGCTCATCGGTGAGGTGGTGCTGCTCCTCATCTTCGACCTCGTCGTGTTCGGGCACGGGGGGCACAACGTGCAGCTTGGAGCCATCAACCCGGTGAACGCATTCACGAGTCTCGGCGCCAGCGGGCACGGCGATACGGCGGTGGCCGCGGGCGCCGCCGGCATCGGCGTCTTCTTCGCATTCTGGTCGTGGGTCGGCTTCGAGATGGCCCCGAACTACGGCGAGGAGTCCAAGAACCCGAAGACGATCGTGCCCCGCGCGATGTACATCTCGGTGATCGGCCTGGGGATCTTCTACGTGATCACCTCGTGGGCCGCGATCTCCGGCTACCACAACACCCATGAGGCGGCGTTCGTCGCCCAGAACGACTCGGCCAACTTCTTCTTCGGCCCCGCGAAGGAGTTCGGGAACGAGTTCCTCCGGGACGCGCTGAGCTACTTCATCATCACCGGCTCGTTCGCCTGTGGGATGGCCTTCCACAACACGACCGCCCGCTACCTGTACTCGCTGGGGCGCGAGCGAGTCCTGCCAAAGGCGCTCGGGCGCACGCATCCCAAGCACCGCAGCCCGCACATCGCGTCGATCACGCAGTCGGTGGTCGCCCTGATCCTCGTGCTGCTGTTCCTGTGGCGCGCGGACACGGGCGGGCAGCCGGCCGCCTTCTCGGTCGCCTACCTGCAGGTGTACGGCCTGATGGCGGTCATGGGGGTCGTCTCGATCCTGGCCATCCAGGCGCTCGTCTCGATCGCGATCCTGAACTACTTCCGGACGCATCACGCCGCCGACCATCACTGGTGGACGACGACGACGGCGCCGATCATCGCCGCGATCACCCAGGCCTACGTGCTCTACCTGGCCATCGACAACCTCACGTTCCTCGGCGCCGGCTACTGGTACGCCAAGTGGCTGTGCTGGTTGGACCTGGCGATCTTCATCGCCGGGATCGGCTACGCGCTCTACGTGAAGTCCAACGACCGAGCCAAGTACGAGACCATCGGCCGCATGATCAACGAGGGGCTCGACAGCCCATAGCCCCTCCGCCGGCGGGAGGTGTGGGGGCTTCGGCCCCTACACCACCGCCGCGGCGGCGTCGAGTGCGCAGCGCAGCTGCTCGTCGAGCGAGCCGCCCTCGACCAGGCGGCCGTCCAGCGCGGCCGTGCCGATCGTGAACGCCCACACGCCCCGCTCGTTGAGCGCCTGGATCCGCTCCGGCGAATCGACCGAGCCGGCGGCGATCACCGGCAGCGACGTCGCGCCGACGACCGCCTCGACGAGCGCGTTCACACCCTTGTCGTAGCGGTAGGCGAGCAGGTTGATGCCGTCGACGCCAAGGCTCTCGGCCCGGCGCGCGTCGTCGGCGATCGCCTCGATGGAGCCGCGGAGGAGGCAGGGATGGCCGACGATCTCGCCCACGTAGGGAAAGAATTTGATGCCCGTGCCCGCGATGATCTCCTGCACCGGCTCGATCAGCGTGCCGCCGATCAGGTAGTCCGGGCCGATGTCCGCGGCGGCGCGGGCGGATTTGAGCGTGTCCTCGGGCGTCTCGGACACGACCTCGAGGTAGGTCGTGTGGCCGTTGCCGCGGATGTCGTCCATCAGTGCGGACAGCTCGTCGCGGGGCAGACCGACGTCCTTGCAGCCGACGTGGGTCACGCCGCTCCCGGCGATCGAGGCGTAGACCTCGCGGGCGTCCGTGAGCGTCAGGTCGTCCCGCGTGAGCATGAAGATGAACTCGATCACCGCATCCCCTCTCCCAAGTTGTCGGACAACTCGGTATGATACCGGTTCGAACAAAGGACGACGCGCGACGACGGGAGGATGCGAGTGCGAGCAGCGATCTGGGACGGCCCGGGCACGATGTCGGTGGGCACGGTGCCCGACGCCCGCTGCGCCGACGACGGCGTCCTCCTGCGCGTGACCGCATGCGGGATCTGCGGGACCGACGTGCGCACGTTCTACAACGGCGACCGGCGCATCTCGCCCCCGTGGGTGCTCGGCCACGAGATCAGCGGCGAGCTGATCGAGATCGGGTCGCGGGCGGCCGACGAGATCGCGGCGATGGGCCTCGCGACCGGCGACCGGGTGCACTGCATCTCGACCCTCTGGTGCGGGCGCTGCCGCCTCTGCCGCAGCGGCAACGAGCATCTGTGCGGGAACGGCGGCCTCATGGGGTTCGACTACCAGGGCGCCTACGCCGAGCTGGTCGCGATCCCCGAGGTCGCGCTCAAGAACCTCTTCCGCATCCCCGAGGGCCTCTCGAACGCTCACGCGACCTTCACCGATCCGCTGTCGGACGCGATCTGCGGGCACAAGGACATCGCCGTCGGGCTCGACGACACGGTCGCCGTGATCGGCGCCGGGCCCGTCGGGACCGCCCACGCCGCCATCGCGAGGCTCGAGGGCGCCGGCCAGGTGCTCCTCGTCGAGACGGCCGCCGCGCGGCTCGACCTCGCCCGGGAGATCCTCGGCGACGAGCGCATGGCCTACGTCGACACCTCGAACGGCGATGGCCTCGCCGCCGTGCACGCCGCGACGGACGACATCGGCGCCGACGTCGTCATCGTCGCCTGCTCGAGCGACGTCGCCCAGGAGCAGGCCATGGAGATGGCCGCCCCGCGCGGGCGGGTGCTCTTCTTCGGCGGCCTGCCGAAGGGCACGACCCACATCAACTTCCCGTCGAACGTCCTCCACTACCGGGAGGTGCAGGTGCACGGCTCCTACGCCTCCCGGCACCGCGACCAGGTGCACGCGCTCGACATGCTCGCCGACGACATCGGCGGCCTGCGCGCCGTCGTGTCCGACGTCGTCGACCTCGACAACGCGCCGGCCGCGTTCGGGCGCATCCGCGCGGGCGAGGTGCTCAAGGTCGTCGTCGAGCCTTGAGATGACCACGCTCAACCGCCGCTCCCTGCGCCACTCGATCGCCGACGGGCTGCGCGAGCGGGTCGTCGCGGGGGAGTTCGCGCCGGGCGACCGCCTCCCGGGCGAGCCGGAGCTCGCGCGCAGCCTGGGGGTCTCGCGCAGCTCGCTGCGGGCGGCGATCGCGCTGCTCGAGGAGGACGGCCTGCTGCGCCGGCTGCACGGGTCGGGCACCTACGTCACCGACCGGCCGCTGATGCGCAACGATCTCAGCCGCAACTTCGGCGTGTCGTCCATGATCGCCGCCATGGGCCTCGAGCCCGGCACGCTCGACGAGACCTGCGCGGCCGAGCCCGCCTCGCCGGAGGTGGCCTCGGCGCTCGGGATCGAGATCGGCGCGCCCACGAGCATGCTGCGGCGGGTGCGCACCGCGGGCGGGCGCCGGGTGGTCGACGAGACCGACTGGTGCCGCAGCGACCTGCTGTCGCCGCCCGCGATGGCGGCCGCCGCGCAGGGCTCGGTGTACGCCGCGCTGGCCGATCGCGGGGCAGCGGTGCATCACGGCGTCGCCACGATCACGCCCGACGTCGCGATGGGCGACGTCGCACTGCGCCTGGGGGTGCCGCGGGGCACGCTGCTGCTCACGCTCTGGCAGGTCGACAGCACCGCCGACGGCGCGGTCGCCATGGTCTCGCGCGAGCACCACCTCGCCGACGCGTTCGAGATCTCCGTCTACCGGCGGGGGCCCGGCGACGGCGGCGAGGAGCACGGGTGAGCGACGCCGACCTGGTGGTGGGCGTCGACGTCGGCTCCCAGGGCACCTGCGCGCAGGCGATCGCCGCCGACGGCACGCACGTCGCGACCAGCTATGTCCCTCACACGCTCTCGTATCCCCATCCCGGCTGGGCGGAGCAGGACGCGCTCGAGTGGCTGGGGGCGGTCGCGCAGGCGCTGCACGAGATCCGGCGCGAGGTCGGCGACCGGCCGCTGCGGGCGATCTCGTTCGGCTCGCAGCTCGACGGGATGGTGCCGTCCGATGCGTCCGGCGAGCCGCTCGGCCCGGCGCTGATCTGGATGGACCGCCGCGCGGGCGCCCAGTGCGCCGCCGCCGGGGAGCGCATCGACCCGGCCCGGCTGCGCGCGCTCACCGGCTGCAACCTCGACCCCGGCCACGTTGCCGCCAAGATCGCGTGGCTGGCCGGCAACCGCCCCGACCAGCACGCGGCGGCCCGCTGGTTCCTGTTGCCGGGGTCGTTCGTCGCCTGGCGGGCCTCCGGCGAGGTGGCCGTCGACCACTCCAACGCCTCGTCCTCGATGCTGCTCGACGTCGAGACACGGGACTGGTGCGAGGAGGCGTGCGCCGCGTTCGGGATCGACCCGGCCTCGCTGGCCCCGGTGCGCCCGGCCGACGCGGTGCTCGGCCCGGTCGCCCCGTGGCTGCGCGAGGCGGCCGGGCTCGACGCGTCCACCCTCGTCG
>JBKPMQ010000348.1:0-6077 GCA_046732235.1 Actinomycetota bacterium | reverse complement strand
GGCCGGCGGCCAGCGGCACGCCGGGGTCGAGCCGGCCGAGGATCAGGTTGGCGTCGGTCACCGTCGGGAGCTCGCCGCCGCGGCCGTAACAGGCGGGGCCGGGATCCGCTCCCGCGCTCTGCGGGCCGACCCGGAGCGCGCCGCCGGAGTCGATCCAGGCGATGCTGCCGCCGCCCGCGCCGACCGTGTGGATGTCGAGCTGCGGCAGCCGCAGCGGCAGGCCGCCGACGCGGCGTTCGGCGCTGCGGCCGGCGACCCCGTCGCGGATCAGGCACACGTCCGTGGACGTGCCGCCCATGTCGAAGCTGATCGCATCGCGGATCCCGGCCGCGACGACGGCGGCGACGCCACCCGCGGGCCCGGAGAGGAGCAGCCGGGCCGGGTGCGCGGCCGCCTCCTCGAGCTCGCAGACCCCGCCGTTCGACTGCAAGACGGCGGGCGCGGGCAGCCCCTCCTCCCCCGCGGTCACCGCCAGTCGGCGCAGGTAGCGGCCGGCCACCGGGCCCAGGTAGGCGTCGGCGATCGTCGTCGACGCGCGCTCGAACTCGCGGAACTCGTCCGCCACCTCGTGCGACGCCACGACGTGCACGTCCGGGAGCGCCTCCCGCAGTCCCTCAACGACCGCCCGCTCATGAGCCGGGTCGGCGTAGGCGTGGAGCAGGCAGACGGCCGCCGCCTCGGCTCTCTCCCGGCGCAGCCGGCGGGCCGCCGCGGCCACCGATCGCGGATCGAGCCGCTCGATCACCCCGTGGGGCCCCATGCGCTCGTCCACCTCGGCGGCGACCTCGGCCAACGGCGCGGGCGGGGCGACCTCCGGCCGGTAGAGGTGCGGGCGCGCCTGGCGGCCCAGCGCGGGCACGTCGGCGAACCCGCGGGTGGCGACGTAGGCCGTGCGGGCGCCGCGGCGCTCGAGCATGGCGTTCGTCGCCACGGTGGTGCCATGGCCGAAGTGCGAGACCGTCCGGGCCTCCAGTCCGGCCCGCTCCAGTGCGAGCCGAACGCCCTCGATGACGCCGGCCGCGGGGTCGCGAACCGTGGTCGCCACCTTGGCCGTCACGAGCCGCCCCCCGGCGATCAGGGCGACGTCGGTGAACGTGCCGCCCACGTCGACTCCCACGATCGCGCGCATGCCCGCGAGAGGATACGCGCTTGAGAAGCGTCCCCTTTCGGACTGGTGGCGAAGGGCATTATGCTGCGAGCATGGACGTCGCCCGCCACCACTCCGCGGAACGCACGCCGGGGGCTCGGGGTGTCACCTTCGGGCGCGCCCAGAAGGAGCGGATCGCGCTCGTCATGAACGTCTACCGGCGGCTGTTCGCCGTCAACGCCGGCCTCACCGGCGACGACCTGCGCCGGCTCGGATCGCAGGCCCTCGACCGCATCGCGGCCTGGTCGCCGGCGCTGCTCGAGGAGATCGACGGCATCGCCCACGGGAGCGGGCTCGAGGTCGAGCTGATCGGCGCGCTGAACGCGCGCACCGAGCTGCTGGCCGCCGCGGCCGGCGAGTGCTCGACCATCGCCTGCCTCGGCACCGCCACCGCCTCCGGCAGCCCGTTCGGCGTCCAGACCTGGGACTGGCACGAGGAGCTGCGGGAGGGCTGGCTCGTCTGGACGATCGACCATGCCGACGGTCGCCGGGTCGAGACGGTCACCGAGGCCGGGATCGTCGGCAAGATCGGTGTGAACGGCTCCGGCGTCGGCGTGCTCCTGAACATCCTCGGCCACCGCGACGACCGTCCGCCCGTCGCCGTCCCCGTGCATGCGCTCTGCCGGCGCGTGCTGGACGAGGCCGACGGCGCGGTCGCCGCGCTCACCCTGGCCGCCGGGGCGACGATGTCCGCGTCGTCCGCCGTCACGATCGTCGCCGACGATGCGGACGGCGGCGTGGCGTGCACCGTCGAGGTGTCGCCGGCCGGCCCCGGCTTCGTCATGCCGGACGACCGCGGCGTCCTCGTCCACACGAACCACTTCCTGGCCGACCCCGGGCGCCAGGCCGACACGATGGTGCGCGAGGCGCCCGACACGCTGCTTCGGCTCGACCACGCCCGCCGGCGCGTCGCCGGCATCGAGGGCCCGATCGAGACCGAGGACGTGCTCGAGGCGATGGACAGCCATCGCGGCGGCGCCGGCGCGATCTGCTGCCACCCCGCCCAGGGCGCCGCCTTCGGCGAGCGCTGGACGACGCTCGCGACGGTCGTCGTCGAGCCCGCCCGGGCCGAGCTGCGCGTCTCGGCCGGGGGCCCCTGTCAGAGGTCCGCGGCCTCGACCGCAGCCGCTGCGGCGAAGCAGTGATCCTCGCGCCAGGGCAGGGCCGCGAGCTGGATCCCGGCCGGTAGCCCGGCGTCGTCGCGGCCGCAGGGCACGCTCACGGCCGGCCAGCCGAGCATGTTGAAGACCAGCGTGAGCCCGCACATCGCGTAGGTGACATCCATCTCCGGGTGGCCGGCGTACGGGATCGTGAGCGCGTCGAGCGGCGGCGGCGTCTGGGCCTGCGTCGGGGTCGCGAGCACGTCGATCCCGGCCGCCCGCACCTTCTCCATCATCCGCCCGGCGTAGTCGAGCCGGTACTGGCTGACCGCGGCGAACGGGACCGCGGCCATCCCGTCGGAGAGGGCCAGGTCGCGGGCGACGTCCGGCCCGAGCTCGTCCCGGCGGTCCGGCCAGTACTCGGCCAGCGTCGCCGCGCCCTCGGGGATGAACGGGTCGGCCTCGCCCATCGGGGTCGGCCACTCGAGGTCGAACTCGACGATCTCCGCCCCGGCGTGGGCGAGCGCGTCGACCGCACGGCGCACACGGGCGACGATGTCCGCCGCGGTGTGCTCGAAGAAGTACCGCTCCGCGACGCCGACCCGCATCCCGACCAGGTCGCCGGACAGGCCCTCGCTCCAGCGCGCGACGGGCACGTCGGGCACGCGCGGATCGCGCGACGGCGCGCCGGCCAGCGCCTCGAGCTGCAGGGCGCAGTCGCGCACGCTGCGCGCCATCGGCCCGCAGTGGTCGAGGGTCGTGCAGAGTGGGCGGATCCCGGCCAGGCTGACGCGGCCGTAGGTCGGCTTGAGGCCGACGATGCCGCAGCACGAGGCCGGGCAGCGGATCGAGCCCCCCGTGTCGGTGCCCGGCGCGGCCGCGACCATCGCCGTCGCCAGGGCCACGCCGGAGCCCCCGCTCGACCCTCCGGGCACGCGGGTCGGATCGTGCGGGTTGCGGCAGGAGCCGAAGTGCGGATTCTGGGTCGTCGTCCCCCAGGCCAGCTCGTGCGTCGCGAGCTTCGCGACGGTGATCGCGCCTGCGGCGGCCAGCCGCTCGACGACCTCGGCGTCCCGGTCGGGGACGTGATCGCGGAACAGGGCGCTGCCGTACGTCGTGCGAGCGCCGGCGGTGTCGATCAGGTCCTTCCACCCCACGGGCACGCCGAGGAGCACGCGCTCGTCGTGCAGGTCTCCGGCGGCGAGCGCCGCATCGATCGCCGCCGCTTCGCGCAGGGCCCGCTCCTCGGTGACGACCCAGACTGCGCCCCACGAGTCGGCGCCGACCCGCTCGAGCGCCTCCTTCGCCACCTCCGTCGCCGAGGCCTGGCGGCAGCGGATGGCGCGGGAGATCTCCCAGCCGGGCGCGTCGAGGAGCCCGTTCACGCGCTCGCAGCCGAGAGGCGGTCGGCGCGGAAGCGGTCGGCCTCCGGCGGCAGTGGACGTCCCGATGCCATGTCGGCGATCAGCCGCCCCAGGAGCGGCCCGAATTTGAACGCATGGCCGCTGTCGCCGCCGAAGACGATCACGCCGTCGATCCGATCGAGGATGAAATCGCCGTCGGGGGACATCGTGTAGAGGCAGGCTTCGGCATGCACCGGCCGCGGGTCGAGCCCGGGGAACTTGGAGCGCACGTCTTCGGTGAGGCGCTCGACCAGGCCCTGATGGATGGGGCGGTCGTCGCGGTCGGGGTCCCACGGGTCGGGCTGGGCGGCGTCCTCCCCCACCTTGTAGCCCATGCCGGGGGCGACCAGCCCGTAGTGCAGGCGCCGGCCGGGCGCGCCGTGGTCGATCACCGACGGGCGCGTGTCCGGTGCGCCGGCGAAGTAGACGACCTGCTCGATGCGAGGCGAGAGCGGCAGCCCGAACATCGGGCCGAGCCAGGAGCCAGGGCAGGCGCAGATCACGTCGGCTTCGAGCTCGCGGGGATCGGCGACGGCGTGCCCCTCACGCACGTCGAGCCCGCGGGCGAGGGCCCGGAGCGCCTCGTCGGCCATGACGGCCCCGGCCTCCTCGTCGTAGAGCACCGGCTCGTCGAAGCGGGCCTCGGGGAAGCGCGCGGAGGCCTCGGACGGCTCGAGCCAGCGGTACGGCTCCCCGCAGGCCTCGAGCGCCGCCGCGTGCAGCTCGACGCCCGAGCCGTACTCCAGCAGGCCGGTGTTGCGCAGGACGCCGGGGTCGAGCCGGTTCCACTCCTCGATCGCGCGCCGGGCCAGGCGCACGTAGTCCGTGTGCCGGTAGCTGCGCCGGTAGATGCGGGATCGCCCGGGCGACGAGCCCAGCCGCGAGCCGATCCGGTCCTTCTCGTAGACCGTGACGTCGAAGCCGTCCTCGCGCAGCGCGCGGGCCGCCGAGAGGCCGACGACGCCGGCCCCAACCACCGCTGCCCGATCAGGCAGCCGGCGCCACCATCTTCGCGAGCTCGCCCGTCTGGTAGAGCTCGGTCACGATGTCGCAGCCGCCCACCAGCTCGCCGTCGATGAAGAGCTGCGGGATCGTCGGCCAGCCGGACTGGGCCGAGAGCTGCTGGCGGATGCGCGGGTCGGGCAGGATGTCCATCGCCGCGTAGTCGGCGCCGGTCGCATCCAGGCACTGGACGGTGCGGGCGGAGAAGCCGCAGCGGGGCATGTCCGGCGTCCCCTTCATGAACAGCATGACCCGGTTGCGCCGGATCGCGTCGGTGATCTCCTCCCGGATCTGGTCTTCCGTGACGATCATCTGACCTCCGTTGTGATCTGCAGGGCGTGAATGGTGCCGTCCGAGATCAGGTGCTGCACAGGTGCGTACACCAGCTTGTGCTGCTCGATCAGCGACTTGCCCTCGAAGCGGTCGGAGCGCACGCGCGCGGACAGGTGATCTCCGCCCGCAAACGTCGAGACCTCGACCTCCCCGCCGGGGAACGCCCCCTCGAGCAGCTCGCGCACTTGATCGGTCAACTGCACCCCTGGAGCTTACCCATCGCACGCCAAGCGCTCACCCATCTCTTAGCCTGGATGCGTATTCTTGACGCAGTACCGACACTCGCGCCTCGAGGAGGGCGCACCATGTACTTCTACCTCTTGCTTGCAATCCCGCCGCTGATCGCCGGCCTCGCGGCCCAGGCGTGGGTGCGGCGGACCTTTACCGAAGCCTCGAAGATCCCGGCCGTCTCCGGCCTCACCGGTGCGGAGGTGAGCCGGCGCATGCTCGACGAGGGCGGGCTCACGAACGTCAGCGTCGAGGGCATCTCGGGCGAGCTCTCCGACCACTACGACCCGCGGACGCGGACGATGCGGCTCTCGCCCCCCGTGGGCGGCGCGAGCTCCGTCGCGGCGGTCGCCGTGGCCGCGCACGAGACGGGCCACGCCTTCCAGGACGCGAACCACGAGGCCGGCTTCCGGTTCCGCGGCGCGCTCGTCCCGGCAACCGGCTTCGCCTCGCAGGCCTGGTTCCCGATCTTTTTGATCGGGCTGCTCATGGGCGCCACCAACCTGGCGCTCCTCGGCGTCGCGCTGTTCGCGGCGATCGTGCTCTTCCAGGTGGCGACGCTGCCGGTCGAGTTCGGCGCCAGCCGAAAGGCGATGGCGATGCTGACGAACCAGGGCGTGATCAGCCAGGCGCAGGCGCCCGTCGCCCGCAAGGTGCTGACGGCCGCGGCGCTGACCTACGTCGTGGCCACGCTGGCCGCGATCTGGCAGCTCGCCATCCTGTTCATGCAGGCGCGGCGCTAAGCGCCCGGACCACACGAAGGCCCGCCCCGCAACGTCGCGGAGCGGGCCTTCGGCGTGTCTGCGTTCGCCGCGCTAGGAGCGCCGGCCGGAGACCACGGTCTCGTGGTCGTCCCCCGTGCGG
>JBKPMQ010000347.1:0-5094 GCA_046732235.1 Actinomycetota bacterium | reverse complement strand
GCGGTGCAGTGTGTGCAGGGGTGGTCGTGGTGGGTGAGGTGGGCGGGGTCGAGCGGCGACGCGCCGGCGGCGTACCGGGCTTCCAGGCGGCGTCTGAGCTCGGGCCAGGCGTAGCTCCCCGGCCGGCGGCGGGATGGGCGGCCGCGCAGCTGGGCGAGATGCGCATCCAGCGCACGATGCCGCGCGGCGGTCACACAGCCGTTTGCCTGCCACACCCCCATCAGCGTCCGCACGAAGTCACGCCCACCCCGCTTCGTCTGAAACGCCTGGGCGGCGTGGCCGGGACACAGCCACACCGACACGCGGTAGCCGAGCCGCACCTCCTCGGTGCGGCCGCGGGTGCGATCCACACAGATCGCGCACACCGGCCGTTTCAACGGCAGATTCCTGGCCTTGTACAGCGTCGGCAGGGCATAGCTCACACCGATCAGTGTGACGCGGCAGTGGTCACAGGTGGGTGTCGGGGTGTGGCGAGCGTGTCGGGGAACCGCAAATGACACATGCCAACACCGCCAACTGCCGTTTACCCGCGCTCTGACGAGCCGCACCCGTCACGGGGTGTGCGACCCGAAAGTCACGTCCTGATTCGGGGCGGGACCCGTCGGTCAGTTTGTGATCATGGGCCCTCGCTTCCCCTCGGCGCCGGCCAGCGCTCGCCGGTGTAGAGCGCGGCGAGGGATCCCTGGCTGAGGTAGCGCTTGTGGACGAGCCACTCGTCGCACTGCTCGATCAGTAGACAGGCGGCCAGGCGGGCGATCTCCCGGCTCAGGCGAACGGCAGCGGGACGACCGCGAGCGGCACGCCGCCCGCGTCGCCGCGAGCCCCCTCGGCCACCTCACGACGTAACACCGCAAGGCCGATCGGCCCGAAGCGCGGCGACTCTACGGCGGAGGTGATCCGCCCGACCCGGGCGCCGTCGACGGTCACGTCCGTCCCCGGCTCGGCCGGCCGGCCGTCGAAGCGGACGCCGCGCACGCCGCGGTTCGCATGGCCGCGGTAGTGCAGACGCGCGACCGGCTCCTGGCCCGGGTAGCAGCCCTTGGTGAAGCTGATCGCACGCGTCTCGAGCCCCGCCTCGGCCGGCATCGACGAGCCGTCGAACTCGTGCCCGAACCGCGGCATCCCGGCCTCGATCCTGGCCAGCTCCCAGGCGGCCTCGGTCGCCGCGCCGTTCCCGGGCGCCGCCGGCAGCAGCCGCTCGACGCCGGCGGGCGTCTCGAGCTCGGCCAGGGCGCCCGCGCCGTCGGCGTCGCCCCAGACGAGGGCGTAGTCGGCCGGGTCGAGCGCCACCTTCTTGCGGAATCGCGACCGCACCAGCGTCTCCAGCACGTCGCCGGCAGCCTGGGGCGGGCAGGCCAGGACGAGATCCTCGTCGACCCGGAACACCTCGAGGTCGGCGATCACGCGCGCCTTCGGCGTCAGCAGGAGCGCATACGTCCCCTCGCCGGGCGCGACGGCCTCGACGTCGTTCGAGACCATGCTCTGCAGGTACGCCACCGCGTCGGGCCCGCTGGCCCGCACGAACGCCCGATCGAGCACCGCCGCCATGCCCGCAGCGTACACCTGCATACCGGGTGCCTGGCCCCGGATATTCAGTAGAGTCACCGGCGCCTTGGCCGCCTCGCCTACCGACGTCTTCTGCGACCGGCTGCGGGCCCTGGTCGACATCGATTCCCCCTCCGAGGGCACGGAGCAGGAGGCCGTCGCCGAACGGATCGGAGACTGGCTCGCGCCGGTCGGCTGCGCGCGGGAGTGGGTCGACGAGCCCGACAACCCTGCCCGCAGCCTGGTCATCCGGGTGCCCGGCGACAGCGGGCCGGCGGTCGCGCTGCTGGGGCACCCCGACACGGTGTTCGCAGCCGGGACGACGGCGCGGTGGTCGTTCCGGCGCGACGGCGACGTCTGCACCGGCCCGGGCGTCGCCGACATGAAAGGCGGCCTCGTGCTCGCGGCGATGGCGGTCGAGCGGCTGGCGGCGATGCCCGAGCGGCCCTTCTCCGAGCTGCGCCTCCTGATCTGTGCGGACGAGGAGGTGCGCCTGCGCGCCCCGGCGGCGTGCGACCACGCCTGCGACGCGGCGGCGGCGCTCGTGTTCGAGTGCGGCCGCCGGAACGGCGACCTCGTCTCGGCCCGCAAGGGGGCGCTGTGGCGGACGCTCTACCTGCACGGGCGCCCGGCGCATGCGGGCGCCGACACCGCCCTCGGCCGCAGCGCGGTCTCGGCCCTCGCCCGCGAGATCGTCCGGATCGAGGGGCTGGTCGACGGCCGGCCCGATATGACCTCGGTGGTCACGACCGTGAACGGCGGCGACTCGGCCAACACCGTCCCCGGCGAGGCCCGGGCGACGATCGACATCCGCTCCGGCGTCGCGGCCGACCTCGAGCACGCCCACGCGGAGCTGGAGCGCCCGAGCCCCTACGAGGGTGTCCGCACCGAGCTCTCCGACCGCGGCACGTGGCCGCCCATGCCGGTCGCGGATGAGCTCGTGCGGGCGGCGCTCGGCCACGCCCGCGATCTCGGCCTGGACATCGGCACCGAGCTCTCCGGCGGCGTCTCCGACGGATGCTGGACGGGCGCCTCGGGCATCCCCACGCTGGACGGGCTGGGCCCGGTCGGGGGCGACGACCACACCGAGGCCGAGTGGATCGAGATCGCCACGTTCGAGCGCCGGCTCGAGCTGGTCGTGCGCCTCATCCGGTCGATCTGCATCCGCTAGCCCGCGGCCACCAGGTCCGCGACGCGCAGCTGCTCCGAGAGCAGCCGCCGGAAGCGCGCCGGGTCGCCGGCGACGTAGGCGGCGCACAGCTCGCGGCCGGCCGGGTAGCAGATGATGTACGCGCGCGCCGTCGGCCCGCGCAGGAACCGGATCGCGTGCGCCGAGAGGTCCCTGTCCATGAGCGCCCAGCGCTCGAGGTACGCGCGCACCTCGTCCTCTTCCCTGCCGTCCCCGTAGAGCATGTGCGCGGCGTTCACCTCGACCCAGCGACACGTCTCGAGCGCCCTCTCCACGGCGACCGCGCGCGGGAAGTCGACGTCGATCCCGGCCGCGTCCGCCACGCCCGCGAACACGGCCGGCGCTCGGTCGAGCAGGACGGACGGCGCCATGGAGGCGATGCCTTCGGCGATGACCGACTGCGGCGTCGGGAGCAGCACGATGGTCTCCTCGAGCAGGCCGCGCTCGCGCACGAGCCGCTCGTCCTTCAGGCAGCGCTCGACATGGTGGCCCGGGTAGGTCTCGTGGATAACGAGCCAGATGAGGTCGATGACCGAGAGGGGCAGGTCGACATTGATCGAGATCCTGCTGCGGAAGCCGCCCACGTATTCGCAGTAGCCCATCCAGGGCACGTCGTGCACGATCTCGAGGTCGACTCCCTCCCCCTCCGGCAGGTCGACCAGCTCGCGCGTGCATGCCCGCGCCGCCGCGATCGCCTCGGCCGCCACCCTCTCGATCCGCTCCGGCGACACGAACGCCGACCGCCGCAAGGCGTCGTAGCGCTCGCCGAGCGTGCCCGTGCCCGGGAGCAGGCCCTCGAGGCGCTCGTGCACCCCGGCGAAGACGGCGTCGTCGGTGCGCCTCGGCCGCAGCTGGTAGCAGGCCTCGACCTCGTCGGCGTACGGCCGCGACCGGCCCGCGAGCACTCCCGCGAACGCGTGCAGCGCCGAGACCTGGTCGCGCAGCCAGCCGCCGTCGAGCTCGGCGAGAAGGGCCTGCGCCGACGCGGCCAGCCGTTCGGGGGCGACGGGGTCGGCGGCGTGCACGGCGGCCGCCAGCTCGGGTGGGCCGAAGTAGGCGTCGACGATGTCGTCCGAGTGCCGGCCGAGCTCGAGCCCGAGCCGCAGGTACCGCTCCGCATGGGCGTTTGCGTGCATCGCGCTCGCTACCCCGGCGCGCGCGGCGCGTAGATCGGGACGCCCTCCACGGTCGCGACGTGCCGGTATCGGTCGTCGAGGATCTTCCGGGTCGCGCCCGAGGGATCCATCGACCTGGGCGGGTTGATCCCCACGACGAGGGCGGGTGGATGCGGGCCGGCCAGCATCCGCCGGGCCTGACCGAGCGCGCCGGGGATGGCCTGGATGTTGCGGAACCACATGTAGCGGAACGACGGGTCGCGGTCGGAGAGGTAGTAGATGTCGGCCGCCGCCCACATCACGAAGATGCGCTGCCCCGGCCTCGTGTGCGCCCGGACGTACCGCACCACCGCGCCGTCGGTGCGCAGGTGCGGGTCGTCGGGGAACACGGTGCGCGCCTGCGCTGCACTCGAGTCGAACCACAGCGGCGCGGTCACGGCGACCGTGGCGGCGAGGGCGACGGCGACGACCGCCGCGTAGACGACGTTCCGCCGGCGCAGGAGCTCGGCCCCGCCGATCCCCGCGAGCAGGGCGAGCGGCGGCACCAGCTGCTGGTAGTAGTGGTTGTGGAAGTTGCCGCCGCCGATCACGCCCGCGCATGCGAAGGCGAGCCAGAGCACGCCGAGACGCGGCCACCGCCGCCAGCCGGCGACGGCGAGCAGCGCCAGGACGCCGAGACCGCGGGCAGCCGCCCCCGCCGAGTGCCACGCCTGGTCGAGCCGCGCGTGCACCGAGCCGGTCAGGATCGAGTCGGCCTGGTCGCGGTAGGTCACCATCGCGTACCACCAGTCGTGGAAGCTCGGCGCCGTCGCCGCGGCGACGATGACGGGCGCGAACGCCGCCGCCACGAGCGCCGCCGCCGGGCCGATCCCGGCCCGCCGGCGCGTCCACAGGAGGTACACCGCAGCGGCCGCGCCGGCGTCGAACGCCGACTGCTTCACGAGCACGGCGCAGCCGGTCAGGATCCCGGCGGCCACGAGCCACGCCGGGGCCCGCCGCTCGAGGTAGAGGACGAACGCCAGCAGCGACGCCACGGCGAAGAACGACGCGAGCAGCTCGCCGGACAATGTGAACGATTCAATGAACGGTGCCGCTCCGACGGTTGCCATCGCCAGCCCCGCGATGGTTGCGGGTATCCTCCCCGCCAGCCTGGCGGTGAGGACCATGGTCAAGCCCACCACCAGCGCCGCCGCGACCGCCGCAAGCGCTCGTAACGCCTCCGCGGAGCCGCCATCCACATGGAGC
>JBKPMQ010000346.1:0-7275 GCA_046732235.1 Actinomycetota bacterium | reverse complement strand
GACGTGCTCCTGGTCGGGAGGCTCGCATCGACGACCGCCGCGGGCATCTACGGCGTCGCGAGCCGGCTCTACGTCGTCGGGTCGTACGCGCTCCAGGCGGTCGGCGTCGCGGCCGCACCGCAGTTCAGCGGGCTGATCGCCGGAGGGCACAGGCGGGAGCTCGAGCGCCTGTACCGGGTGGGGACGTGCTGGGTGATGGCGTTCTCGTGGCCGTTCTACGCCATCATGCTCGTCTTTCCCGAGACGATGATGCAGACGCTGTTCGGCATGGCCTACGCCGACGGAGGCCGGGCGCTTGCCATCCTCGGGTTCGCCGGCCTCATCGACGTCGGCACCGGAAACGCGCAGGCCCTGCTGCTGATGTCCGGCTACAGCAAGCTCTACGCGCTCAACACCGGTGTCGGCGTGCTGCTCAACGTCAGCCTCAACCTGCTGCTGATCCCCCATCTGGGCATCAGCGGCGCCGCGCTCGCGTGGGCTGTCACGATCACGGTCACGAACGTCGCCGCGCTCGTCGAATGCAGCATCCTCATGCGCGTACGGCCGTTCGGGGCCGGGTACGCGGTCGTCGCAGCTGCGGCGCTTGGGTGCTTCTTCGCCCTGCCGCTGGTCGCGCGTGTCGTCGCCGGGTCGGGCACGCCGGTGTTCCTGGCGTCTGCGGCGATCGCCGTCATCGCGTATCTGGCCGTGCTGCGGCGCTACCGCGTCGCACTCGATCTGCACACCCTGTGGCGCTCGCTCCGCAAACGGCCCGCCACGGCGCCGGACGCCGTCTGAGCGCCCGGCTCAGCTGACCCAGAACAGGCGGGCGTTCTCGACCGGGAGGGCCCCCGAGGGCGTGGCCATCCGCGCGACCACGCGGGATCCCGGCTTGACGGACGCCGGCACCGCCAACCGTGCCTGCCATTGCTCTCCCCAGCGCAGGCGGATCGACTCCCAGTTCCGCATCACGCGTCCGTCTGCGAGCAGCGTCAGCCGGTACGTGGTGGGCTCGCGTCGTCCGCTGCGCATGCCGACGAGGACGTGCCGGGAGCCGGAGGGAAGCAGCCAGACCTGGGCGAACGCCGGGCGCTGCGCGTGAGAGCGTGCCCCCCGCAGGTCGACCGTGACGGCAACCGCGGCGATCGCTGCGGCGAGCGCGAGCACGACCGCGCGCGCTCCGAGCACCCAGAGCCGCTTGCGTGCGCCGGCGGGGCGCGGCCTGGCGGACCGCCGCACGGTCAGGCACGCGAGCGCCAGCAGGACGGTCAGGATGTCGAGCCCCGCCACCCAGCTCGTGCGGTGCATGCCCCCCGGGATGCGGTCGAGCGCCAGCCCGAGGAGCACGACGAGGGCGATGCTCGCCGCCGTCACCCAGAGCACGGCGTCCGCGACCAGCCCGCGATCGCGAACCGCGAGCCGCACGGCGAGGAGTCCCGGGGCGAGCAGCAGGACCGCGGCCGCGCAGATGCGGATGGCGACCGGGACTCCCGGAAGCAGGACGCCGGCCGTCGCTGCAGCGGCGAGGACGAGCACGACGGGCACCGTTCCGAGGCGATGGCGTGTGGCTTTCACAATCCTCAAAGCATCCTCACAGGGCCTGCACGATCCTTACCCAACCCTCGCGAAATCGTCGGTACCGTGCGCCCTCGCTTCGCAGTTCCCCCGAAGGGAGGAGCGCAACCACCCGCCTCTGGGGATGCGGCGCCGGACCCGGCCGCTCGATCCTCCCGAGGCGTGCGCGCGCACATCACCATGCACCGAGGACATCGTCTCTCCATCGTCATCGCAAGCACGCTCGCGGCGTGCCTGCTCGGAAGCACTCCGTCCGTCGCCGCGGTCAAGCCGGTCGCGCACCATGTGCGCCTCGGCGTTTCGACGCGCGGCGTCAACGCGTCCGCGGCCCACCCGGGCATCGCGCTCGAGCGGTATGCGCGTCAGGTCGGCGGCATGCCCCGGATCGTCATGTGGTACCAGACGTGGCGTGGCGGCCCTCTCATCGCGCCGCGCGTGCTGAGGGCCGTGCACCGGCACGGCGCCGTCCCGCTGATCACGTGGATGCCGACGACCGCGTCGCTCTCGCGGATCGCCGCCGGCGACTACGACGGCTACCTTCGCCACTCCGCCGCAGCGGCCCGCGCATGGGGCAACAAGATCCTGCTGCGCCCGTTCCACGAGATGAACGGCCGGTGGATGCCCTGGGGCCTGGGCGTGAACGGCAACACGGCCGGAACGTTCATCGCCGCCTGGCGGCACGTGGTCGGCATCTTCCGCTCCGCCGGCGCAACGAACGTCCGGTTCGTGTTCTCGCCCAACATCATCTCGCCCAACAGCCCGGACTTCAGGCCGATGTACCCGGGGGATCGCTACGTCGACCGGGTCGCGCTCGACGGCTACAACTGGGGTCGATCCACGGCCGGGCAGACCTGGCGCAGCCTGTACGACGTCTTTGCGCGGTCGTATGCCGTGATGGCGAGGATGACCTCCCGTCCGATGCTGATCGCCGAGACGGCGTCCACGGAGGTCGGGGGCAACAAGGCCGACTGGATCACGCATGCGTTCCGGCGCAACATGGCCAGGTTCCCGAGGATCCGGGCGGTCGTGTGGTTCAATCACCGCAAGGAGACGAGCTGGCAGGTCAACTCGTCCTCCCGGTCGCTGGCCGCCTACCGGCGGATCGTGAAGGCCGAATGACCGTCGCGGGCTGCCGCACGCGATGGAGTGCGGCCAGGCCCACCCTGATCGCCCGCTGCCTCGCCGGCGACGACGCAACGAGGACGTCGGCGAGCGAGACCGCATGCGCGCCCAGGCGAGCCTTGGGGCCCTCCGGCTCGCCCGCGCCCCGCCCGAGGTACATGGCGCGCGCACCCGCGGCGGCCGCCTCCTCGACCCATGCGAGCATGGCGATGTGCCCCGGCCCGCGCAAGGCGCGCCCGGGGTCGGTCGCGGTCGTGTGGAACAGCGCGCCCCTGCCCGCGAGCAGCCCGAGCGTGGACGCGACGAGCCGCTCCGACTCGAGCACCTCCACGATCCGGACAAGCCCGCGCTCCGCCAGGACCGGCAGCACCCGCCGGTACCTTTCGGGCTCGACCGTGATGTCCGAGTACGACTCGCCCTCCCGCTCCCGGCCGCTCCAGCGCGCCCGGTAGAGGGCCGCGAGCCGGTCGACCGCCGCCTCGACGTCCTCGGGATCGGCGTGGATCTCGGTTCGTACCTCGGCGTCCTTGCGTGCGGCGCGGCGCAGCGCGTACGCCGCCTTGCCGCGGGCGTGCTCCAGCCGCTCTGGCGGCAGCTCGACCGCGTAGCCTCCGGGCTCGACGGGCACCGCCGAGCGCCATGGCGCGGCGGCGTCGATCGCGGGCATGGCCGGCCCGACGGCCGGTGTCCGCGGCAGCCGCAACATGTGGCAGCGCTCGAGCACGGCGCGGATCACCGCCTCCCCTGCGGCCGGCACGGACGGGTCGACGAGGATGCCCGGGAAGCGTGCACCCCCGAGCCACGTGCCGACCGTCGCCGGGCCGGTACGCTCGCGCCGGAACGCGCCCCCGCCGACGAGATCGCCGTTCGACCAGACGAGGGCGACCATGCTGCTCCGATCAGGGCCTCGGACCGACCGGAGCCAGTCGGGCAGCATCGTCGGGCTCGGCAGCGGCTGGCGGTCGAGCAGCGCTTCCCACCTGCCGTCGAGCGCCTCCAACGCTTCGGCGCCCTCGTGCACCTCGACACGCAGAGCGGCGCTGCCCGCCGGCGCCCGGGGCGGCGGGGCGAGGCTCGGGCTGCTCACGCGCGTGCCTCTGCCCGCAGGCCGGCGTAGCGCCGCCGGCTGCGGAAGTAGCCGATCGGCCCGTAGGCCATCCCGCGCAGCTCGTCGAGCGTCAGCTGGCGCGGGTACGACCGGCTCTTGGCGGAGTTCTTCGTCGAGCGCGGGTGCAGCGCGTACGCAAGGCCGCGCGGGATCCGGGCCGCGAAGTCGGGCAGCAGCCGCGGCCGCTCGATCATCGTCTTCAGCAGGTATGCGGAGAGGCCGGCGCCGTAGCCGTAGACCTGGCGCCGCAACCCGGCGTAGTCGGCCCGGTGCGCGTGGTAGGCGAGGGAGCGCGGCTCGTAGACGACGGTGTAGCCGTCCAGAACCGTGCGCAGGAGCACCTCGCTGTCGACCCCGCCCAGCGCCGGCGTGCCGTTTCCGAGCGCCGCATCGAACCCCCCGATGCGCTGGAGCACCGAACGCCGGAACGACATGCTGTTTCCCGTGCCGAACACGCCGGCCGAATACGGGAAGAGCGGATTGTCCCGGTGCGGCCGGCGGAGGCTGTACACCTGCCGCTCGTAGCCGCGACCGAACCCGCCGTACTCCTCGAACCAGACCTGCGCGGGCGTCTCGAGCTCGAGCGGCACGAGCAGGCCGGTGACGGCCCCGACCTCCCCGCCGATCGCGTAGCCCCGGGCGAGCTCGGCGAGCCAGTGGCGGTCGACGACCACGTCGTCGTCGGTGAACGCCACGATGTCGCCGCCGGCGCGGGCGATGCCGTGGTTGCGCGCGCTCGCGCTCCCCGGCGCGTCCTCGCGCAGGTAGCGCACGCTCGGGAACGACGTCTCCAGAAGCGCGCGGGTGACATCGCTGCTCGGCGCGTTGTCGACGACGATCACCTCACGGCGCTCGCCCGGATACGCGGCTGCCAGGATGGAGTCGAGGCACCGCCGGAGGCGCTCTGGTCGCTCGCGCGTCGGCACGATCACCGACACGGACGGCGGGTCGCCGGCCAGGAAGCGGTCGCGCTCCTCGACGCAGGGCGGGCGGCCGTCGGCCGAGAGCCCCGCGGAACCGAGCGCAGGCGTCGTCGTCTCCCCGTCCCCCCGCAGGTGGGCGTGGATGGCGCCGGCGAGCCGCGCCTGGAGCACGCGCGCCGTGGCATCGGCGTCGAGTCCCCGGGGCGGCAGGTCGAGCGTGAGCTGGCCGATGGGCTCACCGTGGAGCCGTGCGACGACGAGCGCGCCGCCGTAGGCCGCCTCCATGTCCGGGCGGGTGGCGGGAATCGCCGGGACCGGGGCGGAGAGCTCGACCTCCACGACCCGCACGGGCCTGAAGGCCGCCGGTGTCTGTTCGTCAGCGAGCCGCTTCACGCGCACCTGGTACCACGGCGGGTCGCCGGGGAAACGCGCTCACCGGCGGTTAGCCGCCGCGGCGGCGGGGAACCTGCACACCCGTGGGGCAGGCCGACGTGACGCAGATCGTGTCGCGGGACAACCCGCGGGCGGATGCGTCCGACGGGCGGGATCCCGACCCGCCGCTCACGCACGCGCCGCTGCATCATCGCCAGTTCGTCGTCGGCCCCGAGGCGGTGCGACCGGATGCCGGATGGCGGGTGGAGCCCCTCTTCGGATCGCTTCTGCTGTCGCACTCGCCGGGCCTCCGGGTCGAGACGGTGCAGGACGCGAACGGCGTGTCGTGGTGGCTGCTCGGGCGCGCCGTCGCGGCGGCTCCGGGCGACGACGATCCCGTCTCCCAGCTTGCGCGCCGCTCCGGCGAGCCGGTCGAGCGGCTCTACCGCAGATGGGCCGGCAGGTGGCTCCTCATCGGAGACGGCGCGGTGCATCCGGACGCCGGCGCCACGCTGGGATGCCTCTACCGCGACGCTCCCGACGGCACGACCTGGCTCTCGAGCAGCCCCGCGCTCCTGAACGACCTGCCGGGGCGCGAGCCGGCACCGACGGTCGGGCCCCGGCTGCTCGCGGTCAGCAGGGGGATGGACTGGTATCCGCCGCCGGCGTCGCGATTCGCGGGCATCAGCCGGCTCCTGCCGAGCCAGGTGCTGGCGGTTGACGAGCGACGGGTCGCGCCGCAACCGCGGCGACTCCTGGACGACACGTTCGCGGGGCTGGGCCAGGTCGCCCTCATGGACGGTATCGAGGGGGTGCTGCGAACGACGCTGGCCGGATACGCGGCCGCCGGCGGCGAGCTGTGGGTGCCGCTGACGGGTGGGTTCGACTCGCGCCTCGTCCTCGCTGCCGCCGTCACGACCGGTGCGCCGTTCACGACGTATACGTTCGAACGGCCGGGAGTCGCCGAGGCCGACCTCCGGCTTCCTCCGCAGCTCGCGGAGCTCGTTGAGCGAGAGCACGTCCGCATCCGCCCGGGCCGCCCCCGCGCGAACCGCCGTGCGCTCTTCGACCTGCACACGGCGGAGCACAGCATCGAGGTCGACCGCGAGCTCTTCGCGCGCGGCTCCTGGGACGGGATCCCGCGATCGGCGCTCAGCCTGCGCGGAGGGATATTCGAGGTCGCGCGTGCCTTCTACGACCATCGCCTGCCCGACCGGCTGCCGGACGACACCGAGGCCGCCCAGGCGCTGATCTCGACGATGTTCCAGTTCGACCGGTTCCATCGCGGGTCGGCCGCCCATCGCGACGGGATCCGCCGGTGGGTGGAGTGGGTCGCGCGGACGCCGGAGCCGGGGCTCGACTGGCGCGACCGGCTCTATCTGGAGCAGACCGTGGGCGGATGGCTCGCGTCCACCGCACAGGGTCTCGATCTCTTCGCCTGTGAGCTGGCCTACCCGGCGAACTCCCACATCCTGCTCTCGGGCCTGCTCCAGATCGACCGCCGGCGGCGCCGGCGGGGGGATCACCATCGCGACCTCATTGCCCGCATGGCGCCCGTCCTGCTGAGCGAGCCGTTCAACCCCGCGCCGCGGCTGCCCGCACAGGCGCGGGGGCTCGTGGGCCGCGAATGGCATGACTTCTGGACGTATCCCGGTCGCGTTGAGCACGTCCGTCACCGCGTCGCCTGGCTGCGCCGCCAGGTCCGGCGCCGGGGCGCGCGCTAGCGAACGGGCTCGCGCGCGTCCGCCACCCAGCCGCGCAGATCGCGGTCGAGCAGGCGGCCGAGCCGCTCGACATCGTCGGCGAACGTCAGCTCGAGCTCCCGGCGGAGCTCGGGCGGAATCGGATCGCGCGGGCGCTGCCGGACGTTGCGGCCGATCAGCCACCGGCCCAGCCGCCCGTGCATGCGCTGCGGTATCACCGCGTGGTAGGCGCGTTCAAGCCGGTCCGGCGGCGCGATCAGAAAGGTCTGGAGCCGGCGGCTCCGAACGCGCTTGTTGGGATTGACGACGCCCCCCGCGATGGTCGCCGGGCGCGCGCCCAGCCAGCGCGCGATGTCTGCGGCGGTCGCGGCGGGGTCGGCCCGGAAGTCGTCGTAGAGGATGACGCGGACGCCGTCACCGAAGACGCGCAGGTAGCGCTCCACCTGGTCGGCGTACCGGGCCGTGTCGACGTACCACAGCCCCTGCGCGAAGT
>JBKPMQ010000345.1:0-5288 GCA_046732235.1 Actinomycetota bacterium | reverse complement strand
CGTATGACCCGAACAAGGAAGCGGTGCTCGTCCGCAACCCGAACTTCAAGGTTTGGAACGCCGACGCACAGCCCGAGGGGTACCCGGACAAGATCGTCGAGAAGTTCGGGCTTCAGGTCTCCGACGAGGTGACCGCGGTGGAGAACGGCCAGGCGGACGTGGTGTTCGCCGGCGACACGATTCCCACCGACCGGCTGAACGAGCTCGGAACGCAGTATGCCGACCAGACGCACGTGAACGCGCTGACCGCCGACTGGTACATGGCGCTCAACACGAGGACGCCGCCGTTCAACAACCTGAAGGCCCGCCAGGCGATCAATTACGCGTTCGATCGCGGCGCCGCCGTGAAGCTCGCCGGGGGATCGTCGCTGGCGGTCCCGACGTGTCAGATCCTGCCGCCGAACTTCCCCGGCTATGTCGAGTACTGCCCGTACACCGCCAATCCGGCGGCAAACGGGGCGGGCCCGTGGACTGCCCCCGACTACGACAAGGCAAAGCAGCTGGTTCAGGAGTCCGGGACCGCCGGGGCGAAGGTCGTCGTGAACACCGACGGGCCGGACAAGCCGTTCGGCGAGCAGATGGTGTCCGACCTGAACAAGATCGGCTACAAGGCGAGCCTCGTCGTGCTGGCGGGCTCGATCCAGTACCCGTTCGTTCAGAACTCCAAGAACATCGACAAGTGGCAGGTGGCGTGGTCGGCCTGGTATCAGGACTATCCGGCCCCGTCGGACTTCCTGAACGTGCTGCTCGGATGCGGCTCGATCCATCCGAACAGCGACGCCAGCCCGAACATCGCGGAGTTCTGCGACAAGAGCATCCAGGCCAAGATGGACAAGGCCCTGGAGACCGGCGTCACCGACCCGAAGGCCGCGAACCAGCTGTGGGCCGAGGTCGACCACGAGGTCACCGACCAGGCGCCGTGGGTCGACATGTACAACCCGAAGCAGATCGACTTCCTGTCGAGCCGGGTTCAGGGGTACCAGTGGAGCCCGCAGTGGTACATCCTGTACGACCAGCTCTGGCTCAAGTAGGAGTCCGCGAGGCGGGGCCGCTCCACTCGAGGGGCGGCCCCGCAGCGGTGGTAAGGTGATCGCAGATGGCTGAAGCCGCGTTCGAGCCGCAGGCCGGCGTCTCCGGGCACGGCCCGGATCGGATTGCTGGGCGGAGTCCCTGGGCGCTTGCCCTCCGCCGTCTTCGCCGCAACCGCATCGCGCTGGCGGCGCTCGTGCTCTTCGTGCTGATCGTCGTCTCGAGCTTCGCAGCGCCGCTCTACGCCAATCACGTCGCGCACGTCGACCCGTTCGAGAACAACGTGAACGGCACGACGGTCGTGGACGGCAAGACGGTGCCGCTCATGGAGCAGGGCGGCGGCGTCCTGAAGCTGGGGGAGACGCCGATCGGCCCAACCTGGGATCTGCACCACTACTTCCTGGGAGCCGACTCGCAGGGCCGCGACGTCATGGCCCGTCTCCTCTACGGCGGCCGGAGCTCGCTCGAGGTCGGGATCGGGTCGGCGCTGATCGCCTGCCTGATCGCGACCGTCCTCGCACTGATCGCCGGCTTCTACTCCGGGCTCACCGACTCGCTCCTGTCACGGCTGATGGATGTGATCTGGGCGTTTCCCGTGTACCTCCTCGCCATCTGCATCGCGACGGTGCTTCTGACCGCGCCAAACGGGCTCGCGATCGGCCCGATCCACGTCGTCGCGTCGAGCCTCTGGCTGCCGACCCTCATCATCGGCTTCATCTACGTTCCGTATGTGTACCGGCCCGTCCGCGGGTCGGTCCTCTCGGTGGCCGAGAAGGAGTTCGTCGAGGCGGCAGTCGCCCAGGGTGCGTCCAGCCGGCGGCTGATCTTCTCGGAGATCCTCCCCAACGTGATCACCGTCGTCATCGTGCTGATGCCGCTCATGATCGCGACGACGATTCTCACCGAGGCCGCGCTGTCGTTCCTCGGGGTGGGCGTTCAGCCGCCGGGAGCGAGCTGGGGCACGATCATCAGCGACGGCCAAAACCTGCTCTACACCCGGCCGTGGGTGGCGATCGCTCCCGGGATCATGATCGTCCTCACGGTGCTGGCGCTGAACGTGCTGGGCGACGGGATCCGCGACGCCCTCGACCCCCGGGCGAAGCTCCGCGTGGAAGGCTGATGGGAACGTTCATCATCCGCCGGCTGCTCTGGACCGCGCTCGTGATGTTCGTCATCACGGTGCTCGTCTTCCTGATCTTCTTCGAGACGCCCGGCGTCGATCCCGCCCGCCAGATCGCGGGCCGAAACCCGTCGGCCTCGGCGCTCAAGCAGATCAGGCACCAGTTCGGCCTCGACAGGCCCGTGCCGGTCCGGTACCTGCTGATGATGAAGAAGCTCTTCGTCACACGCGACCTCGTGTCGTACTCGAACCAGGGCCAGTCGGTGATCCCCGAGATCGTCGCGGCAGTGCCTGCGACCCTGTCGCTCGTCATCGGGGCCGCCGTCATATGGGTGGTGATGGCGGTCGTCATGGGGGTGGCGGCGGCGGTGCTGAAGGGCACCGTCTTCGATCCGCTGCTCATGATTCTGGCGCTCATCGGGATCTCGATGCCCGTGTTCTGGCTCGGCGAGGTGATGAACCTGCTCAGCCAGCACCAGTTCCACGACTCGTTCGTCTTCAGCTGGGTGCCCGGGCTCGGCTACACGCCGTTCACGCAGAGCCCGCTCCTGTGGTTCCAGGGCCTCGTGATCCCGTGGTTCACGCTGTCGGTGCTCTACATCGGCCTCTATGCCCGCGTGCTTCGCGCGAGCGTGCTCGAGGTGCAGAGCGAGGACTACGTGCGCACGGCCAGGGCCAAGGGCCTGTCCGAGCACAGGGTGCTCGTGCGCCACACGCTGCGGACCTCGATGATCACGTTCGTCAGCCTGTTCGGCCTGGACTTCGGCGCCCTGGTGGCAGGCGGCGTGCTGCTCACCGAGGTCGTGTTCGGCATCCACGGCGTCGGCTTCCTCACCTACCAGTCGCTCACCAACCTCGACCTGCCGGTCATCATGGCGACGGTTGTCTACGGCGCGTTCTTCATCGTGATCGCCAACACGCTCGTCGACATCGCCTATGCCTGGCTCGATCCCCGGATCCGGCTCGCCTGATGTCGGAGCCGCTGCTCGAGGTCAAGGATCTCAAGGTCTCGTTCCGCACCGAGGACGGCGTCGTCCGTGCGGTCGACGGCGTCAGCTTCTCGATCGGGAAGGGCGAGGTGCTGGGCATCGTCGGCGAGTCGGGCTCCGGCAAGAGCGTCACGATGATGTCCGTCATGCGGCTCATCAACGACCCCAACGCGGTCTTCGAGGGCGAGATCATCTACAAGGGCCGAGACCTCATGCAGCTTGGCCAGGACGCCATGCGGGAGGTGCGCGGCGCGGAGATCGCGATGATCTTCCAGGACCCGATGACGTCGCTCAACCCGGTCTACCGGGTCGGCTGGCAGATCGCCGAGCAGATCCGCGAGCACGAGGGTGGAAGCAAGGCTCAGGCGCGGACGCGCGCGGCGGAGCTCCTTGCCGCCGTCGGAATTCCGAACCCGAAGCAGCGGGTGGATGACTACCCGCATCAGTTCTCCGGTGGCATGCGCCAGCGGGTGATGATCGCGATGGCGCTCTCGTGCAATCCCGACCTGCTGATCGCCGACGAGCCGACGACGGCCCTCGACGTCACCATCCAGGCCCAGATCCTCGAGCTGATCGGGCGGCTCAAGACCGACTTCGGCTCGGCGGTCGTTCTCATCACCCATGACATGGGGGTCGTGGCCGACGTCGCCGACCGCGTCATGGTCATGTATGCCGGCAGGGCCATCGAGCAAGGCTCGAAGCGCGACCTGTTCTACGACGCCCAGCACCCGTACACATGGGGGCTCCTGGGTTCGATCCCGCGCCTGGACCGGCCGAAGCCCGAGCGGCTGACGACGATTCGGGGCATGCCGCCGTCGCTGATCACCCTCCCCGAGGGGTGCAGCTTCGGGCCGCGCTGCCCGCACCGGTTCGATCGTTGCAGCGCCGTTCCCCCACTCGAGGACCGCGTGGGGAACGGCCACCTGGACGCCTGCTTCCTCGACGTCGAGGCCAAGCGGGGCCGCCGGGAGGCGACGATCCACCCCGAGCTCCAGACGGAGTCTGCATGAGCGCGAACGGCCAGCCGCTGCTTCGCGCAGAGGGTGTGCGCAAGTACTTCCCGATCAAGAAGGGCATCGTCATCCAGCGCGAGGTCGCCCGTGTGCACGCCGTCGACGACGTGTCGTTCGACATCCATGCGGGCGAGACGCTGGGACTCGTGGGTGAGTCGGGGTGCGGCAAGTCGACGCTTGGCCGGTGCATCGTCCGCCTCCACGACCTGACCGACGGGAAGATCGAGTTCGAGGGCCGCGACATCTCCACCCTCTCGCGGCGCGACCTGCGCCCTGTTCGGCGCGAGATGCAGATCGTGTTCCAGGATCCCTACGCGTCGCTCAACCCGCGCAAGCGGGTCGGCTCGATCATCTCCGACCCGCTCCGCATCCACGGTCTCGGCGACGGCAAGCAGGTGCGGAGACGCGTCCAGGAGTTGCTCGAGCTGGTCGGGCTCTCGCCGGAGCACTACAACCGCTACCCGCACGAGTTCTCCGGTGGCCAGCGCCAGCGCATCGGGGTCGCCCGGGCGCTCGCGCTGCACCCGAAGCTCATCATCGCGGACGAGCCGGTCTCGGCCCTGGACGTGTCGATCCAGGCCCAGGTCATCAACCTGCTCGACGACCTCCAGGACGACCTCAGCCTGACCTACGTGTTCATCGCCCACGACCTCGGCGTGGTGCGGCACGTCTCCGACCGGATCGCGGTCATGTACCTGGGGAAGATCGTCGAGATCTCGCCGGCCGAGGAGCTGTATCAGCGCCCGATCCATCCCTACACCGAGGCGCTGCTCTCGGCGGTGCCGATCCCCGACCCGGAGCTCTCGGCGCGGCGCGAGCGGATCGTGCTCGAGGGCGACGTGCCGAGCCCGATCACGCCGCCGTCGGGGTGCCGGTTCCACCCCCGCTGCAGGTACGCGACCGAGATCTGCGCCCAGGAGGAGCCGCCGCTCGTCCCCCACGGCGCGAAGGGCCACATGGCCGCCTGCCACCACCCGCTCGACGCCAACCCGACCCCCACGGCGGATGCGTCTTCGCCGCCCGAGCTCGAGCCGGCCTGACGCGCTCGTCCGGGCGGCGGCCGCCCTCGTCGCGCTCGCGCTGGTCGTGTGCGCGTGCGCCGGCTCGGGCGGCGGCGAGCCGGCCTCGGCACCGGCC
>JBKPMQ010000344.1:0-5475 GCA_046732235.1 Actinomycetota bacterium | reverse complement strand
GTGCTCGAGGGGCTCGCGGCGGCGCACGGGCGCGAGCTGCGGATGCTCGCGGGCGATCCGGTGGCCCCGCCCGACGTGGCGGCCGTCGCGGCCGCGGCGGACGGGGCGGCGCTCGTCGTCCTCTCGCACGTGAACTACCGCTCCGGCGCGCTCGCGGATATGGCCGCGATCACGGGTGCGGTGCAGGCGGCGGGCGCGCTCGTCCTGTGGGATCTGTGCCACTCGGCGGGCGCGGTCGACATCGCCCTCGACGCCGCCGGCGCCGACCTGGCCGTGGGGTGCACCTACAAGTACCTGAACGCGGGGCCGGGCTCGCCGGCCTTCCTGTACGTGGCGGAGCGGCGCCAGGACGAGCTGCGCTCGCCCATCCAGGGCTGGTTCTCGCAGGCAGACCAGTTCGCGATGGGGCCGGCGTACGAGCCGGTCGCCGGCATCGGCCGGTTTCTGGCCGGGACGCCGCCGGTGATGGGGCTCGCCGCGGTCATGGCCGGCGCGGAGATGCTCGCCGAGGCCGGGATCGAGGCCGTCCGCCGCAAGGCCGCCGCCCTGACGACCCTGGCCGTCGACCTGCACGACGAGCGGCTCGCCGGCCTCGGGTTCTCGCTGGGGACACCGCGCGACGTCGCGGAGCGCGGCGCGCACGTGTCGCTGCGCCACCCCGACGCGTGGCGGGTATGCCGGGCGCTGATCGAGCACGCGAACGTCATCCCCGACTTCCGGCGCCCGGACAGCATCCGCCTCGGCCTGCCGCCCCTCTACACCCGGTTCGTCGACGTGTGGGATGCGGTCGACCGCCTGGCCGGGCTGGTCCGGGAGGGCGTCCACGAGCGCTTGCCGGCCGAGGCCGCCCGCGTCACCTGATAGTTCGGCCGAAGCCGAATCGTCCCGGGTCTAGGGTGCGGCCATGCCCGGAGACGCAGACATCGCCGCCGTCGGGGCGCTCCTCGGGGACCGCGCGCGGACGCGGATCCTCGCCGCCCTGGGCGACGGCCGGGCGCTCGCTGCAAGCGTGCTCGCGGTCGAGGCGGGAGTCGCCGCCTCGACCGCCAGCGGGCACCTCGCGAAGCTGGTGGACGGCGGCCTGCTCGTCTGCGAGACCCACGGCCGCCATCGCTACTACCGGCTGGCCGGCCCCGACGTCGCCCGGCTGCTCGAGGCGATGGCCCGGCTGGCGCCGGCGGCGCCCGTCACGTCCCTGCGCGAGGGCACGAAGGCGCACGCGCTGCGCGTCGCCCGCACGTGCTACGACCACCTCGCCGGCCGGGTCGGCACCGGACTCATGGCGGCGATGATCGACGGCGGCCTGATCGAGGGCGGGGACGGCGTCTACCACCCGCGCGCGGCGCGGCGCGACCGCCTCTCGGCGGCCGGACGCGACGTCGACTACGTCCTCACAGCACGCGGGGCGGCCGTCCTCACCGAGCTCGGGGTCGACCTGGAAGGTGCCGCGGCCTCACGGCGGCCGTTCGTGCGCTACTGCGTCGACTGGAGCGAGCAGCGCCACCACCTGGCCGGCGCGCTCGGCGCCGCCGTCCACGACCGGCTGGTCGAGCTGGAATGGATCCGCCCCCAGCCGCACGGCCGCGCCGTCTGGCTGACCCCGGTCGGCGCCCGCGGCCTGGAGCGCACGTTCGGGTTCCTGTCGGACGACGCCTGGGTGCACCGCCCCGCTCGTGGGAGAACGAATGGGGATCGGTTCGTGCAGACCGGCTGACCGTGGACGCACCCGTCCGGCCGGCGTAGGCGAGGCAGCTACGCGGCGTCGGCGAGGCCGCGCACGATCCGCTCGATCGTGGCGGCGGGCGCCGGCTTGCTGAAGAGGTAGCCCTGGCCCAGCGGGCAGCCCTGCTCGAGCAGGAACGCGCGCTGCTCCTCGGTCTCGATGCCCTCGGCGAGCGGCTGCAGGCCCAGGCCGTCGGCCATCCGGATCATGGTCGTGACGAGCACGCGGGCGTGCTGCTCCGACAGGTCGGCGATGAACGAGCGGTCGATCTTGAGCGTCGTCACGGCCATCTGGGTCAGGCGGCCGAGCGATGAGTAGCCCGTGCCGAAGTCGTCGATCGCGAGGCGCAGCCCCCGGCCGTGGATCTCGGCCAGCACCGGCTCGTTTCGGTGGGGCGCGTTCATGAACGCCGACTCCGTGATCTCGATCATCATGCGATCGGGCGGCAGCCCGTAGGACTCGATCGTCTCGACGACCTCGCCCATCGCGGCCGGCTCCCAGAACGTCGGCGGGAGGTTCACGGAGACGTAGAGATCGATTCCGGCGTCGCGCCAGACCCGGTTCTGGCGGCAGGCCTCGGCGATCACCCACTTCGAGATCGGGCCGATCAGCCCGGTGCGCTCGGCCAGCGGGATGAAGTCGCCCGGCATGACGAGGCGCGTGCCGTCCTGCCAGCGCACGAGCGCCTCGACGCCGACGATCGCCCGCGTCTCGAGGTCGACCAGCGGCTGGTAGTGGAGCACGAGCCGGCCGTCCTCGATCGCGCGCCGCAGCCGCCCGGTCATCGCCAGCTGCTCGAGGGCGTCCGCGGACGGATGCGTGTAGCGGCACTGGCCGTCGCGGCCGGCCGCCTTGGCCTGGAAGAGCGCCGTGTCGGCGTGCTTCAAGAGCGTGGCAGGGTCGGCGGCGTCCTCCGGGTAGAGGCTGATCCCGACGCTCGCGGGGCAGTAGATCTCGGTGCGGTCGATCTCGGCGGGCGCGCGCATCGCCGCCCGCACCCGCTCGGCCAACGCGTCGGCCGCGAGGCCCGTGCCGCCGCCGCGGCCGGGATCGAGGTCGGCGAGCAGGACGGCGAACTCGTCGCCGCCGAGCCGCGAGACGGCGCCCGCGTCCTCGACGGTCTCCACGAGCCGGCGCGCGGCCTCGACCACGAGCGCGTCCCCCGCGGCGTGGCCGAAGCTGTCGTTCACCAGCTTGAAGTCGTCCAGGTCGACGAGCAGCACCGCCGCGCCGCGACCGGCCTGCTCGGCCCGGTCGACGGCCTCGCGCACGCGCTGCTGGAACATGGCCCAGTTCGGCAGGCCCGTGAGCGGGTCGTGCTCGGCGACGTGGGCGAGCTCCTCCTCGACCTGGCGGTGGGCGGTCATGTCGAGCAGGTATCCCTGGCGGCAGGGCCGCCCGGCGTCCCCGTCGTGCACGACTGCCGACTCGTCGAGCACCGACACGATGCTCCCGTCGGGTCGGACGATCCGGTACTCCGTCGAGAGCGGCGCGCCGGCGGCGGTCGCCGCGGCCAGCTCGGCCAGGACGCGGTCGCGGTCGTCGGGGTGGACGACGACCGAGAGCAGCGCCGGGTCGGCCGCCCATTCCTCCGGCGAGCGGCCGGTGATCGTCTCGGTCGCCGGGCTGCGGTAGAGCGCGGTGCCGGCGTCGTCGAGGTCGTTCACGTAGATCGCGAGCGGGAGCTGCTCGACCAGCGTGCGGTACCGGGCCTCGGCGGCGCGCAGCCGCGCCTCGGAGTCGACCAGGGCCTGCTCGGCGGCCTTGCGGTCGGTGATGTCGTGGATCACGCCCTGGATCTCGACCGGCGTCCCGTGCGCGTCGTGGACGACGACGGTGCGGTCGTGGAACCAGCGCTCGTTCCCGTCCGGGTCGAGGAGCCGGTACTCGTCCCGGTACGGCGTCCCCGACGAGACGGCCTCGCGGTAGAGCTCGACGGCGCGGTCGCGATCGTCCGGGTGGACGCGCGCCGACCATCCGTCGGTGCCGTCGTACCACTGCTCGAGCGCGACGCCGGAGAGCGCCTCGAGCTGCGGGCTCACGTAGATCGGCTCACCCGATCCGGCCCGGTCGACGTAGGTGATGGCGGGCATCTGCTCGACCAGCGCCCGGAAGCGGCGCAGCTCCTCCCGGATGGCGCGATGGCGCTCGGCGTTCCGCACCGCCTCGCCGACGAGGCCGCCGACCACGCGCCAGAACTGCATCCCGCCGGATGCCAGGTCGGAGGCGGACGCGCCTGCCACCTCGATCAGCCCGGCGGCGCCGTCGCAGGGGAGCGGGACGAGGAAGGCCGTGCCGATCTGCTGCGGGCGGCCGCTCGAAAGCGCATGGTGCCAGCCGGGATCGACGGGCCGCGTCTCGGCCGGCTCCCCCAGCCGGCGCAGGCGGTCCCTTCCGTCCAGCAGCCAGACGCGCGCCTTCCCGCCGATCAGCTCGGGGACGTGCGCGTCGAATCGTCGTGCGACCTCGTCGGGGTCGAGCGTCGAGAGCAACGCGCGTGCGAGCGCGAGGAGCGCGTGTTGACGGGCGGGGGACGCCACCGCCGGGTCATCGGCCGATTTGCAGCCTGATTAAGCCGGATCAGGCCTCGAGATCGGCCCCGTGCAGGTCGAGCACGAGCGGCCGGCCGGGGGAGGGATGCCACTCGGTGCCGCGGCACATCGGGCATGTCGGCAGCTGGCGGCGCACGCTGATCCCGTACCCGCACCCGCCGCAGTGGAACTCACCCCGCGCGGCCGCGCCGGCAGCGAAGCCGGACCGCGCCGACGCCGAATCGACGATGGCAATGCCCATGAAAACCCCCGTGAACGGCCCCCGGATCGCGCGCGGCGATCCGCTTTCGGCTCACCGTAGCCGCGCCCCCGGCCGTGCGCCTACCCCACGAGGGGGTTTCGCGGCTACTTCTTGGCGGGCTCGTAGTAGGGGTTCGTCCCCGAGGCGTGGTCGGTCACGTCGATGACGCGGGTGATGACCGGCACCGCCTCCCGGAGCGTGAGCTCGATCCCCTGGCGGAGGGTGACCGAGACCATCCCGCAGCCGACGCAGCCGCCGCCCAGGCGCAGGTAGGCGGTGTCGTCCTCGACCGCGACGAGCTCGGCGCTGCCGCCGTGGGCGGCGATGGCGGGGTTGATCTGCTGGTCGAGCACCTGGATGAGCCGCTGGGCGACGTCGCCGCTCAGGTCGGCCGTCGCCGGGACCCCGATCGCCGGGCTCGGGGGCGTGCGGTTGTGGATCACCAGGCCGCCCGTCGCGAGGTCGCCCTGGCGGTCGAGCGTCGCGCCGCGCAGGAGCTCGACGCTGTCCGCGGGAATGACGAGCGAGATCCGGCCCAGGTCGGCCACGTGGGCGTCCGCGGGCGCGTCCTCGAGCGGCTGCAGCGAGAGGTCGTAGGCGTACTCGCCGTCCCGGACCCCGACCACCTCGACCCACAGCGCGTAGCGCTCAGGGTCGGTCTCGCGGGCGCGCACCATCACAGCCTTCTCGACCGCCGCGTCGGTCACGGTCATCACGGTCTCCACCCACGTAGGGTACCGGCCGTGCCCCGCGTGCTCCTCCTCCTGCCGACGGCGACCTACCGGGCCGAGGACTTCCTCGCCGCCGCCGAGGCGGTGGGGGCGGAGGTCGTCGTCGCGTCGGAGCGGCGCCAGGCGCTGCGGGGCCCGATGGCCGACCGGGCGCTGCGCGTCGACCTGCGCCGGCCGGAACGGGCGGCGGACGCCGTGGTCGAGCTGGCCGGGCGGGTCGGCCTGGAC
>JBKPMQ010000343.1:0-8266 GCA_046732235.1 Actinomycetota bacterium | reverse complement strand
CGTGCGCGGAGATGAGGATCACCACGGTCCGCCCCTCTGTCACGTCGTTGAGCTCCCGAGCGACGTCGCCGCCCGACTCTCCCGCAAGCTCGACGTCGACGAGGGCCACGTCGGGCCGTAGGTCGCGTGCGAGCGCGACGGCCTCCGCACCGGAGGTGGCGAGGCCCACTACAACCAGATCCTGAGATTCGAGAAGGCGGCGGGCAGAGGCAAGGAACGTGTCGCTGTCATCGACGATGAGGCATCGCACCGGCATCGGGACAGCGTCGCCTACCGGATGGCGCCGCGCACTGGGGCTACCCGCAGTATTTCGGCGGTGCACAGCCTCGCGGCCGACCCCGCCCCGTCGCCCCGGGACAGGGTCGGCCAGGACGCTCACCGCTGCTCGACGACGACGACCGCCGGTGGCGGGGTGTGCCGGCCGCGACGCTGACGCTCGCCCGGCAGCCACCGCAACCACTTGGGCAGATACCAGTTCCATTCGCCGAGCATCGTCATCACCGCCGGGACAAGCAGGCCGCGCACGACGGTGGCATCGAGCAGGATCGCCACCGCGAGGCCGACTCCGAGCTGCTTCATCGACACTACGGAGAGCGTCGCGAATGTCGAGAAGACGGCAACCATGACGACAGCGGCGCTCGTGACAACGCCCGCCGAGTGCGTGATGCCCTGGCGGATGGCATCGCGCGTCGAGAGCCCTCCATCGTGGCCCTCCCGGATGCGGCTGAGGATGAACACGTGATAGTCCATCGACAGCCCGAACAGGATCACGAACAGGAACAGGGGCAGGAACGACGCGATTGGGCCGTGCTGGTGCAGCCCAATAACCGAGCTCCCCCACCCGTGCTGGAACACCGCGACGAGTACGCCGTATGCGGCAGCGACCGACAGCAGGTTGAGGACGATCGCCGTCGCGGGGATCACGATCGACCGGAACGCCCACATCAGGAGCACGAACGCGAGGCCGAGCACGAACGCGAACACGTACGGTTCCCGCGCGCTCAGCTGGTTGTTGAAGTCGACGGACTCTGCGGTCGGGCCCGTCACGTAGGCCGTCGCAACGGATCCGACGGCCTTCGGCAGCACCGACCTGCGCAGGGTGTCCAACGCTGCCTGGGACGACTTGTCGACCCCGTCACCGACGAGTGGGATGCTGACAACGGCCAGCGTCCCGGATCTGTTGGTATCCACGGTGATGGGCTGGTGCATCTGCCCCGTTGCAAGCGCGTCGCGCTCGAGTGCTGCGATTGCGTTGGAGACCGGAGGTGAGGTGACGTTCCGGGCCGAGATGACCACTCTCGCAGGCATCGGCCCGCCTGGGAACGCGTGCTGGATGCGGTGGTACGTCTGCATGATCGGGAGGTTCGAGGGCAGATCATTGGCTCCCCGAACCGCGGTCCGAAGGCCGAGCGCGGGCGCGGCCAGGAGCGCGAGTAGGCTCACCGCCGCGAGTGCCGTCACAACCGGATGCGCGATCGCCGGGCGCACGACCGCGCCCCAGAACCGGCTCTCGCCGGTCGTGCGCCGCCGCGCGAGGCGCCGGCCGACGATCGGGATCCGACCGGCCTCGACGTGGTCGCCGAACTTGGCCAGCGACGCGGGCAGGACGGTCAGCGACCCGAGCATCGCGACGGCGACGACGATCGCTGTCGCCTCGGCCATGCCCATGAACGTCCCGAGACCGGTGACGAACATCGCCGCCATCGCCACGATCACGGTGAGGCCGGACGTCAGGACGGCCTTCCCGGACGTGGCTGCCGCTGCGGAGACGGCGGCGTGGCTCGACGCCCCCGCTGCACGTTCCTCGCGGGCACGCCGGAAGTAGAACAGCGAGTAGTCGACCCCCACCGCCAGACCGATGAGCAGGATCATCGAGCCGGCAGAGCTGTCAACCGGCACAGCATGGCTGGTCACGGCCACAAGCCCGGTCGCAATGACAATCGCGCTGAGCGCCAGAATTACGGGCAGTACCGCGGCGACGGCCGCGGCGAACGCGATCCAAAGGATCACGAACGTCAACGGGATCGACACCGTTTCGGCACGCGAGAAATCTCTGCCGATGGTTTTATCGAGCGCCTTCCCTGCTGATGCCTGCCCGAACTCCTGGATCAGCAGTCCCGGCCTGGTCTCGCCGACGCGGTTGACCGCGTCGATGATCGGCTGAACGCGCTTGTTCGCGGTGTTTGCGTCCCCTTTGATCGAGAACAACACCACGGCGGAGCGCCCGTCCCGGCTGATCTGGCCGTCGTTGCGGCGGACAAGCGGCGACCGTACGCCCTCTACCCGGCCTGTGTTTTCCACGGCGGCGATCACCGCCCGCACAGCTTCCACGCCGGCGGGCGTGCGGATCGTCGAACCGTTACGCGTCTGGATGAGAACCTGCTCAGCTGCGGGTCGCGCGAAACCGCCATGGTCGAGCAGTCGCTGCGCCTGGGCAGCCTCGCCCGCCTGCTCATCGGCCGTCGACAGCGTCCGCTGCCCGGCGCCCGAGAGCAAAACACCGATGATCACGAACAAGATCCACCCGAGCACCGCCTTCTTGCGGTGCGTCGTGCTCCAGCCACCGATCCGCGCGGCGATCCCGCGCGGACCGGCGGCGCGGTGTGGTGTCTTTCGTCGATTCAGCATGTGGGCCTCCGTGACGGGGACTGATCAACCCGGATCGAATCGCGCCGCTCCCGAGACCAGGAGGCGCGCCACGTTCCCCGGGAACGCACACGTTCCTTCCGCACGGGGATCTCGCTTGCCCTCTTGTCGCCTCCACCTAGGTTCGCTTGGACCGCGCTCGATCCAAGCTCGGAGAGGGAGGTTCTCGATGACCGATACCGCTCAACCCCGCGTCTCATCGCGGTGGGGAAACTGGATCCGATTCCCCTTCGATCAGCGGACACTGCGGGAGACGGCCTACATCGCGCTGGGGTTTCCGCTGGCTCTCGCCTGGTTCGTCACCTTCGCCGTCCTTCTCTCGTTCGGCATCGGCCTCGCTCTCACCATTGTCGGCCTGCCACTGCTCGGGGCGACGCTGCGGGCGGGCATGATGGCGCTCGCGCTGGAGGGACGCTTCGCGGCCACCGTGCTACGGACGGACGCAACCGGGCTTCGCGCGAAGCAGGAGAGGATTGGCGTGAGCGCTTTCCGGCCGGCCGTCAGCATCGAGGCCATCCGTGACCGTCGTGCGTGGACCGCCTTGGGGCGGATCATGTTGCTCCTCCCGGCTAGCTTGGCTGCATTCACAGTGGCCTTCGTAACATGGACTATCGGGATTCTCGGGGCATCTGCGTCGGCATGGTCGTGGTGGCTCCCGCGATCGATGCAGCCAACCCTGTTCTCCTGGCACGCCGACAGTCCCCGGATGACCGCAGCGGCAGCCGTGCTCGGGGTTGCCGCGTTACTTGTCACGCGCCCAGCCATCCACCGGCTGACCGGGTTGCGTGCCGACGTCGTCCGGTCGGAACCTCTCGACGAACCCACGCGCTGATTGCCGGTCGAAGACGGCTGCTGGGCGGCGTCCTCGCGGCCGAGTCGGTAGGCAGCCTCTGAGGAAAGCATGCGGAAGCCGCATACCCTTCCACCTATGGCGACTGGCGAACCCACCGGTCACAAGCGACACGCGGCGAGCCGTCTCGGCCTCCGCGTAGGAGGGCTCCGGCTCCCATGCCCAAAAGCACTCACGTGACTGCCGCTGCGGATCCTGCTTGGCGACTCCCCCCACTGCCGTTCGAGAGGTGGGAACCAACCAAGCGGACGTTGCATCTGTGGGCGCAGATCGTGGGGAAGATCCGGATGGCGGCGAGCGCCCCCCGGAACCACTGGTGGCACGTGCCGCTCTTCGTGGACGTGCGCGGACTGACCACCCGTCGCCTGCACGCACCGGAAGGCACGTCGTTTCAGATCGACTTCGACTTCATCGATCACGCTCTGGTCGTCAAGACCAATCGCGGAGAGGCGCGGTCGTTCCCGCTGGTCGACGGTTTGTCGGTCGCCGACTTCGACAGCCGCCTACACGCCATGCTTGCCGAGCTGGGGATTGACGTCGCAATCACCGAGCTGCCGTTCGGCGTTCCCGCGAGCACACCGTTCCCGGAAGATGACAGGCACGCATCGTACGATCGCGACGCCGTCGAGCGGTTCTGGCGCATCCTTGACTGGACAGACACCGTCTTCGACGAGTACGCCGGCTGGTACTGCGGCAAGACCAGCCCCGTCCACCTCTTCTGGCACTCGTTCGATCTCGCCCTTACCCGCTTCGGCGGCAAGCGCGCCCCCGTCATGCCGAAAGCGGACGCGGTCACCCGCGAGGCCTATTCACACGAGGTCGTCTCGTTTGGATTCTGGGCTGGAGATGACAAGGTCCGCGAACCGACCTACTACTCCTACACCGCACCGGAGCCCGAGGGACTCACCACACGTCCATTGCGGCCCGCGCAAGCTCACTGGATCGCCCAGGGCAGCGGATCGCTGGCCATGCTCCCTTACGACGCGGTGCGCACCGCCGGCGACCCGAGGTCCACGCTTCTCGGCTTTCTGGAGAGCGCCTACCAGGCCGGCGCCGACGCAGCCGGATGGAACCGGGACGACCTCGAATCCTCTCTCGAGGTCAGGTGGCGACCCTTCTCGACCCCTCCTTAACCTCGTCGGGCCGAGGAGCTCCCCGCGGAGAGTGCGAGCGTAGCCCGGCAATTCCCCGAACAGCTGAGCGTGCTCGGGTTCGCCCTCATAGGCGTGGGAGCTGCTCTGCGCGACCAGCACCTCTATCAAGAAGCGGTCGCCTCCTTGTTCGAAGGGCTCCTAATTCACGCAAGCCTGGGGTCGCGCGAAGGGGTCGCCGATGCACTCGACGACCTCGCACCGATCGTCGCCGACCGCGGCAACCCCGGATCCGCAGCCATGATGCTGGGCGCCGCCGAAGCCCTGCGCGAGGAGATCGGCATGACACTCGCTCCGGTCACCACTACCTGGCGCCCGGGCATCACGCGGCGCATTCGGTCGGGCCTGGACGACAAGACATACGACGTTCGGTGGAAGCAGGGCCGAGCCCTGAATATCGACCAGGTCGTTGATCACGTCGACGCCTGGGTACAGCCGTACGCCGGCGACGTCGCGGATCGAAGGGAAGCCGGAGGATGGGTTCGGATCGTGACCCGATTGGGTCGTGGAGGTTCCAGTCCTCTCCAGCGCATGCACGGGAGCCGCTCGGGAGGGCGGCTTTCGGCGTTTTCTGGCCGACTCACCAGATGTCTCCCACCGGCCCCGAATGGTGGCCGGTGGGAGCGCCATGCCGAGTCGTGACGATCCGAGCACGGCCGCGGCGGCGGAGCGATGTGGGATCGCTCGGCGACGACGGCTTCTTCGGCGGCGACCCTGTCGTAGATCATCGTGTCGAGCGAGAAGCGGAGTGGTGTAAGCATCCTCACAGCTACGGGTTGCGCCGGACGCGGGTGCGTGTCCGAACCCTGGCTTAGACTCGGCGAGGCGAGTCGGCCGGGCGGCCGTCCGCGGGCGTCGCCCGAGTCACGGAGCCGAGAGCATGGAAGCCGCCTGGGTCGGCCGACGCCAAAGAGCGCAAACTGATCGGCAGGGAGGGAGGATGCTAGTTGCCTGGACATAGGCGTCATGGCCTCGGAGGACGTGTGCGGCGAGGGCGGACACTCTTTTTGATGATTATCGGAAGCGTCGTGGCTGCAGTGGTGGTAGTACTCGCGTTGATCCAAGTCACCTCTGGCACGCCGTCAAGAGCAGCGTCTTCGCCCGTGCCTCCCAGCTCGGCCGGTGCAAGCTCTCAAGCTCGCGAGTCTGCCCCAGTGGTGATTCCGGAAGCTTCCAGCACATCCTCGTTCTCATACCTCGCAGACCTGAACCCTTCCGGGGATCTCGGCGAGCTGGTAAACCCGGGTCCGGTCAAGATATCTGGATCGATTTACCCCAAGAGCATCTCGTTCTATTGTAACGTGGGTGACCCAACCGCGTTTCCCGCATATACGCTAAAGCATAACGCTCGCCGGTTCCAAGCCACTATCGGACTCGCGGCTACGCCGCCCCCCGGTTTCCAGGCCGGCGTGCTACTCGTTGGAGATGGGCGCACTCTCCGGACCTTTAGCGTTAGCGTCCGTAAACCTCAAACCGTCGATGTCAATGTAAAAGGGGTCCATACCCTCCAGCTCGAATGCTTCGGCTCCGGTACGTCGTCAACCGGTGGTTGGGCCGTTGGTGTGGCGTGGGGCAACGCGCGTGTCTCGGGAGGACGTTGACCGCGGAATGGCGGGTCGTGCCCGCCGGTCCTTGAGCCCCGAACTCGGTGGAAGACGGCCCCGCTGGGATCGGTGGCCACGATCGGGGCGTCTCGGTTCGGGATTCCGGCGACCCGGCCTGCCGCCAGCCGGTAGCGGTAGGGTGCGAGCGATGACGTCGCAGCGCACCCGGATCGGGATCACGGCGGGGTTGGGAGTCGCGGCGGCTGGCGTGGCGACGCTGGTGCACCGCCACCGAACCGGGTACGCCGAGCGGGGCTACGAGCTGAACGGCGAGTTGGACGTGGGCTCGCCCCAGTTCCTTCGCACGCTGGAGGCGCTCACGGGGGCGCCCGTCAGCGAGGGAAACGATCTCCGCGTCCTCATCAACGGCGACGAGATCTTCCCCGTTGTCCTGGAGACGATCGGTGGTGCGAGACACACGCTCAATCTGCTCACGTTCGTCTACTGGCGGGGCGAGATCGCCGTACAGGTGGCGCGGGCCGTGAGCGAACGAGCCCGCGCGGGCGTGCGTTGCAACGTGCTCCTGGACGCCTTCGGCGCCGCCCGGATGGATGAGCGCCTGGTGCAGACGATGCGGGATGCCGGCGTGCACGTCGAGCTCTTCCGCCCGATCAAGCCGTACACCATCACCAAAGCGGACCACCGCACGCACCGCAAGGTGATCGTCGCCGACGGCACCGTGGGAATGGTCGGCGGTGTGGGGATCGCGTCGGAGTGGACCGGGAACGCGCAGGATCCGGATCACTGGCGCGACACGCATGTCCGCGTCGTCGGACCCGTCGTGCGCGCGCTCCAGGGTGCGTTTCTCGAGAACTGGCTCGAAGCCACCGGCGAGCTCCTCGCCGGCGACGACTACCTCCCCGACCTCGAGCCGATCACCGACGGAGCGCCGATGCAGGTGGTCGTGTCGGGACCGGGCGTCAACCACACGAACACCGAGGCGATGTACTTCCTCGCCATCGCGTCGGCTCGTCACACGATCGAGCTGACCACGGCGTACTTCGCTCCTCGGCCGATGTTCGTCGAGGCGTTACAGGCCGCCGCGGCCCGCGGTGTCAGCCTCGAGATCATCGTCCCCGGCCCGCACATCGACAAGCAGCTCGTTCGCTCGGCCGGCCGTGCGGTGTACGCGGACCTGCTCGACGCAGGGATCTCCATCTACGAGTACCAGCCGACCATGCTGCACGCCAAGACGCTCGTGATCGACGGCCGCTGGTGCTCGATCGGCTCCGCCAACTTCGACAACCGCTCGTTCGCGCTGAACGACGAAGCGACGCTCTGCGTGCAGAGCGAGCGCGTCGCCGAGCAGCTTGCCGCCGCGTTCGCCGCCGACCGCGACCTGAGTGAACGGATCGAGCGATCGAGATGGACGTGGCGCTCACCGGTGGAGCGCGCCGCCGAGGCGGTCGCGACGCTGGCTCGCCGCGAGCTCTAGGCCGGTCTGTCTCCGGCCTCGACGGCCGCTCGACGACACCGGTGGACGATGAAACACACAGTCCCGGTTACCGCGAGGAGGCTCGCGGCATTGCCGTGCCGTTGAACCTACGCCACGTATATGGACGTCGTGACTAAAGGACGGCGTGCGCCGTGGGCACGGGCGCAGCAGATGCGCAGCCGCGGCGTCAAGGGCAGGGCGAGCCGGCTGCTGGTGTGGTTTGATACTTCATGCGTTGCCCGTAGTGAGAACCGCATCGTCGATGACCGAGCCGCTTCGCCGGGGGCGAAAGGTGGTCACGTTCGGTGGTAGGTGACGGCGCTCTCTCGAGAGGCGTTGTTCGGCCCGCTGAGCGGGAGTCGATTCGCGCGGCGGAGCTGATCGGCGCACTGTCGCTGGCCACCGACCTGGGTGTCGGGGAGCCTCTCGAGCACGGGCTTCGGACGACCGTGATCGGGGTTCGGCTGGCGGAGGCGCTCGGGTTAGACGGGGAGGCCTGTCGCGAGGTGTACTACGTCGCGCTGCTGCGCTATGCGGGGTGCACCGCGGAATCGCACCTGGACGCCGCGCTCTTTGGCGA
>JBKPMQ010000342.1:0-5731 GCA_046732235.1 Actinomycetota bacterium | reverse complement strand
ATCGTGAACAGCGCCGCGGACGGTCGCCCGACCCCGTCGAGCACCGCGCCCCCGGGGCCGGTGGCGATGCCGAGGCCGAGCGAGTGCGGCCGCGCGAGCCCGGCCTCGCGCAGGCTGCGGTAGAGCGGCGAGTCGCCTGCGAAGGGCGAGTCGGCCTGCCCGGCGCAGTTGACGATCGCGTCGACGTGCAGGGTCTCCATGGTGTCACGACAGCGGCCGGTCCACGAACGCCGTCCCCGCGACGGGCTCTCCCCGCCGCTCCGCCGCCGATGATCGCGACGTCCACGGTCTGCGAGGTGACCATGACCGGAGATCAGACCACAGCGGACGCCGACGCCGCCATGAGCCGCGCGTAGATCTCGACCGCCGCCACCACCTCGGCCGGATCGACGTGCTCGTCGGTGGCGTGGGCCTGGGTCGGCTCGCCCGGCCCGAGAAGGACGGTGTCGATGCCGGCCGCGTCGAGCCAGGACGAGTCGTTGGCGGCGCTGTCCATCCCGAACGCGGCCTCGCGGCCGGAGGCCCGCACGGCGGCCGCAGCGACCCGTGCGACCGGACGGTCTGCATCGATCGCGTACGGCGGCCACCGCCGGGCGACCCTCACCTCGCCCGCGAACGGCGGGTGCACGGCCGCCGCCACGACCCGCTCGATCTCGGCGATGGCTGTCTCCGAATCCTCGCCCGGGAGCAGGCGGCGGTCGATGCAGAGCTCGGCCCGGTCGGGGACGACGTTGCGGCCGCCGCCGTCGGCCCGGACGCGGGTGAGCGTGAGCGTCGCCACCCCCGGGTCGAAGCGGTCGTCCCGCGCCGTCATCGGGATCGCGTTCAGCGCGCCAATCAGCGCGCCGGTCGCGTCAATCGGGTTCGCGAGCGCGTGCGCCATCCCGGCGTGGCCGCCGCGACCGGTCACGACGACGTCCACCCACACGAGCCCGCGGTTCCCGAGGAAGAGGCCGAGGCCGGTCGGCTCGCAGCAGACCGCGGAGCGGCCGGTGATCCACCCGCCGGCGAGGAGCGCGCGCGTGCCGCGCTCGCTGCCGACCTCCTCGTCGCCGGTGAGCGCCAGCTCGACCGAGACGTCGGGGAGCAGGCCGAGCTCCGCGACGGCGCGAACGGCCTCGACGGTCGCGGCGACCCCGGCCTTCATGTCACACGTGCCGCGGCCGTAGAGGCGCCCGTCGCGACGAGACAGACGGAACGGCGGCGAGCCCCAGCCGCCTGCGGCCGGTACGACGTCGACATGGCCGGAGAAGGTCAGGCGGCGGCCCGGGTCTCCGCCCCCGATGCGGGCGACGAGAGCCGGCACACCGTCGAGCTCGAGCCGGTCGACGGTCGCGGCGACGCCCTCGAGCCGGTCTGCGACGATGTCGAGGCAGGCGGCGATGGCCGGCGAGCCCTCGACCGACTCCTCGGCGACGAGCCGCCCAAGCAGGTCGAGCACGCCGGCCTCGTGCGCGGCGGCGCGCTCGCGGATCGCGTCGTCGGTCATCGACGCGAGCATACGACGGTGAGGAGCACCGACGAGAGGAGGTCATGACGTGGCACATGACGACGACCGGGACGAGCGGCTCGCGCGCCTCGACGTGTTCGTGGGCGAATGGCGGCTGAACGCGCCCGCGTTCCCGCTCCCGCCGGAGCTCGCCGGCGATGCTCGCACGACGTTTGAGTGGGCGCTCGGCGGCGCGTTCCTCCTCCAGCGGGCATCCGTGCCCGTCGCCGAGGCGCCCGACGGCCTCTGCGTGGTCGGGCTCGATGCGAGCGGCGGGTACATCCAGCACTACTTCGACTCGCGAGGGATCGCACGCGTCTACGCGATGACCTTCGACGGCCTCCGCTGGACGCTCGAGCGGAGCGCCGCGGACTTCACGCCGCTCGACTTTCACCAGCGCTGGACCGCGACCATGCGCGACGACGGCGCGGCGATCGACGGGCGGTGGGAGTCGTCGCCGGACGGGGAGGCGTGGGAGCTCGACTTCGAGCTCACGTACCGCCGGCTGGCATAGGTGTTTGCGGCCGCGACGCGCGCGGGTACGTCCGTCGCCACTTGCGCACCGAGCGGGAAGGGCGAAGCTGCATGGCCGAGACGCTGCCGATGACGGCACCCGAGGCGGCGAAGGAGGCCGGCCTCCGCTACACGCGTGACGATCGGCCGGGCATCCGCCGGCGCCGGCGGGGACGCAGCTTCCAGTACCTCGATCCTGACGGCCGCACGATCACCGACGCCGCGCAGCGGGCCCGCATCAGGGCCCTCGCCATCCCGCCGGCGTGGACGGACGTCTGGATCTGCCCGTCGCCGAACGGGCATCTCCAGGCCACGGGCCGCGATGCCCGCGGGCGCAAACAGTACCGCTACCACCCGCGCTGGCGGGAGGTGCGGGACGAGACCAAGTACGAGCGGATGATCGCGTTCGGGGAGGCGCTTCCGAAGATCCGCCGGCGCGTCGACCGCGACATCGCCCGCCGCACGCTCAGCAAGCCCCGCGTGGTCGCGGCGGTCGTCCGTCTCCTGGACGAGACGAGCATCCGGGTCGGGAACGACGAGTACGCGCGCGAGAACAAGTCGTTCGGCCTGACCACGATGCAGAAGCGCCACGTCGACGTCGACGGCTCGCGGATCATGTTCCGCTTCCGCGGCAAGGGCGGCAAGCTGAGCGACGTGGACGTGAGCGACCCCCGGGTGGCGCGGGTTTTGCGCCGCTGCGAGGGGCTGCCGGGACAGCATCTGTTCCAGTACGTCGGCGACGAGGGGGAGCCGGTGGACGTCGACTCCGACGACGTCAACGACTACCTCCGCGAGGTCACCGGCGCGGACTTCACCGCCAAGGACTTCCGCACCTGGTCGGGTACGGTGTTGGCCGCCTGGGCGCTCGAGGAGCTGGGCGAAGCCGGCTCGCCGACCCACGCGAAGCGCCAGGTGGTGCGCGCGGTCGAGTCGGTCGCAAAGGAGCTCGGGAACACCCCGGCGGTCTGCCGCAGCTCCTACGTCCACCCGCAGGTGATCGAGACCCACCTCGAGGGCAACCTGACCCGCGAGCTGGGCCGCAAGGCGGACCGCCGGGTGGCGCAGGGCATGCGCGGGCTCACCGCCCAGGAGGCGGCGGTGCTCGCATTGCTGCGGCGGCGGCTGGAGGCCGAGACGCGGCGCGTTTGACCCCGGGCCCTGTGAGGGTAGTCCACGACCTCATCGTCACACCAACCGGGGAGGGAGACCATGGAGCTGAAGTCACTCGACGATGTGCTTCAGGAGGAGCTGAAGGATCTCTACAGCGCCGAGAGGCAGCTGGTCGAGGCTCTGCCGGATATCGCCGATGCGGCCTCGTCCAAGGAGCTGAAGGACGCCATCAGCGAGCACCTCGAGGAGACCCGCGGACACGTGAAGCGGCTCGAGGAGGTCTTCGAGACCATCGGCATCCAGCCCGAGAGCGAGCACTGCGACGGGATGGAGGGCCTGATCAGCGAGGGCAGCGAGGTCGCGGAGGCGAACGGCGACGGCGACGCGCGCGACGCGGCGCTGATCGGCGCCGCCCAGCGGGTCGAGCACTACGAGATCGCGGCCTACGGGACCGCGCGCACGCTGGCCAAGCAGCTCGGGCACAGCGACGCCGCCAAGCTGCTCAACCAGACGCTCGACGTGGAGTCGGCGGCCGACGAGAAGCTGACCAGGATCGCCGAGAAGTCGGTGAACCCGGCAGCGACCAGGTAGTCCCGGCCGCGCCCGGTCGGGGCCGGTGCAGACATCCTGGCGCGCAACGGGGACAGTCCCCATCATGGGGACTGTCCCCACTCCGTGAGCGGCGTGCCGTCCAACGAGGAGATCGCCTCGGCGCTTGCCGAGTACGCGGCGTTGCTGGAGCTCTCCGGCGCGAGCGGCCATGCCGTGCGAGCCTTCCGGCGCGGCGCGGGGCTCGTCAGGGGCACGCCGCTTCCCATCGCAGACCTCGTGCGCCAGGGCCGCGTCCGCGAGCTGCGCGGCGTCGGTCCCGGGCTGGAGCGCCGCATGCGCGAGCTCGTCGAGACGGGGCGGATCGCGGAGCTGGACGACCTGCGACAGACGATCTCGCCCGAACTCGCCGCCTTCGGGCGGATGCACGGGCTGAGCTCGAACAAGCTGGTCGCCGTTGGGGCGGCGCTCGGAGTCCGCACCGTGGCGGAGCTGCGGACGGCCGCCGCGGAAGGCCGCCTGGCGGCGGTGCCGGGCATCGGGCCGCACACGGAGGAGCGGATCGCCGCCGCCCTCGCGGCGCCCGCCCCGCCGCCGCGGACCGGCCTCATGCTCGACCGGGCACGGGCGCTGTGCGAGCCCGTCGCGGACGCGCTCGGCGGGATCGTGGCCGGCGACGTGCGCCGGTGGGTCGACCGGCCGGAGCGACTGGCGGTGGTGGTGCCGACCGAGGGCCCGGACGAGGTCAGGGCGCGGTTCGCCGCCCTGCCGGAGGTCGTGGCGATGCTCTCCCCGGAGGTCGGCGTGAGCCTCGACGGCGTTCCGGTCGAGCTCGTCGTCACCCCGCCCGAGCGGCTGGGGACGGCGCTCGTCCAGGCAACCGGATCGGAGGCATACGTGGCCGCGCTCGGGCTGCTGCCCGAGGCGGCGACCGAGGAGGGCGTCTACCGGCTCCTGGGGACCGAGCCCGTCCCGCCCGAGCTCCGCGAGGTCACGGCGGCATCCCCGCCGGAGGGCCTCCTCGACGAGGCGCGCATCCGGGGCGACCTGCACTGCCACACGACGTGGTCGGACGGCCGCGCCGGCGTGCGCGAGATGGCGGAGGCGGCCCGCGACCGCGGCTACGACTACCTGGCCATCTGCGACCACACCCGGTCGGTGCGGGTCGTGCCCGGCCTCGACGCCGACGACCTGCGCCGCCAGGCGGCCGAGATCGAGGCCGCGAACGCGGCGCTGCGGCCGTTCCGCGTCCTGCGCGGCGTCGAGTGTGACATCCTCCCCGACGGGAGCCTCGATCTGCCGGACGGCGTCCTCGCCGAGCTCGACTGGGTCCAGATCTCGGTTCACGCCGGCCAGCGCGCGAGCCGGGAAGACCTCACCGCCCGGGTCGTCCACGCGATGCACCACCCCGCCGCCCGCTGCCTGAGCCACCCCACCGGCCGTATCATCGGCCACCGGGCCGAGAACGCCCTCGACCTCGAGCGCACGTTCGAGGCAGCTCTCGAGACGGGCGTCGCGCTCGAGGTGAACGGGCTCGCGAGCCGCCTCGACCTGTCCGCCGATCACGTCCGGGAGGCCCTCGCCGCGGGCGTGCGGATCGCGTGCGGGAGCGACGCCCACTCCGCCGCCGGGCTCGGGAGCATGACGAACGCCGTGCACACCGCGCGCCGCGGCGGGGCGCCGGCCGCCGCTGTCGTGAACACCCTGCCGCTCGAGCTGGTCCTCTAGCGCGTGACCCACCACCTCGACGGCCGCCGCCGACCCCGAGCAATCCGACCGGGCCGGCGAAGCACCAGATCCGGCCGACTTCATCCCCCGGCCGGCGAGCGTCGCGCCGCCCAGGTGGCACGCACACAGGGCGGCCCACGGGCCGGCTGGGCATCCTCGGAGCGGCGCCCGGCCAAGGGGCGGGCGCCCGTCTGCGCGAGGTTCGTGAGGATGCCCGAGATGTAGCTCGTCCGCAACGTGGTCGCGTCGGTGTGCGTGAGGGCGGCCGTTTGGATGCCGAGGGCACCGTCAAAGGCGCGAGCAGGACGTAGAAGCCGCCGAGCGCGTGCTCCGGCACCGAGC
>JBKPMQ010000341.1:0-5901 GCA_046732235.1 Actinomycetota bacterium | reverse complement strand
CCTCACGCTCGCGCCACGCGGCGGCCGCCGCCAGGGCGGACACCTGCTCGCCGCGGAGCCGCCCGCGGCCGCTCACCCGGCGCCAGGCCAATTCGGGATCCTGCACGAGCTTCGCGCCGTCGCCGTAGCGCTGCGCCATCTCCTCGTCCACCCACGCCTGCCGGCCCTGGCCGGCGAGGCGCGCCCGCAGCGCCCGGGCGGCAGGAAGCAGGTGGCGGACGTCGTCGGCCGCGTACTCGATCTGCGTCGGGGTGAGCGGTCGCCGCGACCAGTCGGTGAACCCCTCGTCATGCCGGAGGCGCACGCCGACCGCCTGCTCCAGCAGGCGGTCAAGCGACGGCGAGCCGCCGTACCCGGCGAAGCCCGCCGCCACCTGGGTGTCGAAGACGTTCCGCGGCCGGACGTCGTGGTGGAGGACGAACGCGGCCAGGTCGCCGGACGGGGCGTGCATCACCTTCTCGACAGCCGGGTCGGCCATCAGCTCGGCCACGGGGTCGAGCGGCGCCCCCGATAACGGGTCGATGACGGCGAGCCGCTCGGCCGTTGCCAGCTGCACCAGGCACAGGGCGGGTGCGTAGGTGCGCTCCCAGACGAACTCGGTGTCGACCGCACACGTGCCCTCTGCCCGCGCCTGGTCGAGCAGCGGGCCCAGAGCCGCGCCCGTCGTGATCTGCTCGAGCTCCATGGACTAGCGGAGTATTGCGCACTACTGTTGACTTGTATGGAAGCCTGGGTGGTGTGGGTGGTCGTCGCGGTCGTCCTGCTGATCGCCGAAGCGACGACCTCCGCCTTCGTCGCCGTCTACTTCGGGGTCGCCGCACTGGTGACCGCCGCGATCGCCGCAGCGGGGCCCGGCGTCCCCGTCCAGCTGCTCGCATTCGCGATCCTCTCCGTCGGCAGCCTTCTCCTCACCCGGCCGGCGCTCAAGCGGGCCGCGGGCAAGGCGACCGGCATCCGCACCGGCGTCGACGCCATGCAGGGCCGGATCGGCGTGGTCACCCGCGCGATCGCCGAGCTCGAGCCCGGCCAGGTCAAGGTGGGCGGCGAGACGTGGACGGCCCGGTGCTACTACGACGAGGAGGCGATCCCGGTCGGGAGCCGGGTCGAGGTCGTCAAGGTCGAGGGGGTCACGGCGCTCGTGATCCCCGCGCCGTCGCCGCGCGGCGACTCCGCGCTCGAGCAGGGAGAGTCCCATGGTTGAGCTGATCGCACTCCTCGCGGTGGTCGTCCTCGCGCTGGTCGTGGTCGCAAGCTCGGTGCGCGTCATCCAGCAGAGCACCGTCGGGGTCGTCCAGCGGCTCGGCCGCTACCAGCGCACCCTGGGCCCGGGCGTCCACCTGCTCGTGCCGATGCTCGACCGCGTCAGCGCGAACGTGGACATGAAGGAGACGGTGCAGGCGTTCCCGCCCCAGCCGGTGATCACGCAGGACAACGTCACGATCGGCATCGACACCGTCGTCTACTACCAGGTCACGGACGCGGTCAAGGCGACCTACGAGGTCGCGAACGTCCTGGTCGCGATGGAGCAGCTCACGGTGACGACGCTGCGGAACGTCGTCGGCTCGATGACGCTCGAGGAAACCCTCACGAGCCGCGACCAGATCAACTCCCAGCTGCGGATCGTCCTCGACGAGGCGACCGAGAAGTGGGGCGTGCGGGTGACGCGCGTCGAGCTCAAGAGCATCGACCCGCCCCGCACCATCCAGGAGGCGATGGAGCAGCAGATGCGCGCCGACCGGGCCAAGCGGGCGGCCGTGCTCCAGGCCGAGGGCGAGAAGCAGGCCGCCATCCTGCGGGCGGAGGGCCTGCGCCAGGCAGCCATCCTGAACGCCGAGGCCGACCAGAAGGCGAACGTGCTCCGGGCCGAGGGCGAGAAGCAGGCCCGCGCGTTGCGGGCCGAGGGGGAGGCCGAGGCACTCGGCAAGATCTTCGAGACGGTGAGGGCCTCCGGCATCGCGCCGTCGGACATGCTCGGCTACAAGTACCTCGAGGCGCTTCCCGCGGTCGCCGAGGGCGACGCGAACAAGTTGCTGCTCCTCCCGACCGGCGCCTCCGATGCGATGGGCGCGGTGGCCGGCCTGGGATCGGCCTTCGCCGAGGGGATGGCGCCGCCGAAGAAGCGCGGCGATCGCCGCCCGCCGCCGCCCGAGGCCCCCACGGAGGGCTGAGCGACCGTTTGCGGTCGTCCGGCGGGACGGGCCGGGATCGCTTGTAGAATGCGCCGCGTCCCGTGAAGGTGCCCACGCTTCCGAAGCGCCCGCTCGTCCTGGCCGCGTTCACGGCGGTCACGATGCTGGCGTTCGAGGCGGCGCCCGCGGCCGCGGACACGGCCACCTTCCGGAACCCCGCCGGGCCGGCCTCGCACGCCATGGACGACGTCTACCGGGCCGTCCTCGGCGTCACGGTGACGATCTTCGTGCTCGTCGGCGGCTGGCTGCTCTACTCGGCGCTGCGGTTCCGCGTCCGCCCCGGCGATCCGGACACCGAGCCGCCCCAGGTGCACGGCTCGACCCGGCTCGAGCTGGGGTGGACGCTCGCGCCGGTGCTCGTCCTCGCGGCGCTGGCCGCATATACGCTCGACAACGTCGGCACCGTCAAGAACGCCCCGTCGAACGCCATGGTCGTCGACGTCAAGTCGCAGCAGTTCACGTTCTCGTACCTCTACGGGTCGAACTCGGGCGCATCCGGCAAGGCGCCGAGCGACCCCGCCACGCTGGTCGTGCCGGTGGACACGCCCGTGAAGCTCGAGGTGCGCTCGACCGACGTCGCCCATGACTGGTGGGTGCCGGCGCTCGGCCCGAAGATCGACGCCATCCCGGGCCAGACCAACACAACCTGGTTCCGGGCGGACAGGACCGGCACGTTCACGGGCCAGTGCGCCGAGTTCTGCGGCCTCGGCCACGCCACGATGACCATCGCCGTGAAGGTCGTCTCGAAGGCCGACTGGAACGACTACACCGCGAAGCTCCAGAGGACATGACGCCATGGTGACCGAAGCTCCCGCCGCCCCGCACACCGGCACCGCCCGGGCCGACACCGGCCTGTGGTCGTGGGTGACCACGGTCGACCACAAGCGGATCGGGATCATGTACCTCTACACCACCTTCTTCTTCTTCGCGGTGGGCGGGCTGATGGCGCTCGCGATCCGGCTCCAGCTCGAGCACGCGAACAACCAGGTGGTGTCGGCGGAGTCCTACGACCGCCTGTTCACGATGCACGGGACCACGATGATCTTCCTGTTCGTCATCCCGGTGATGGCGGCGTTCGGCAACTACCTCGTGCCGCTCCAGATCGGGGCGCGCGACATGGCCTTCCCCCGGCTCAACGCCGCCTCCTACTGGCTGGTCCTCTTCGGCGGCATCGTGATGTACTCGAGCTTCCTGTGGGGTGGAGGGGCGGCCGACGCCGGGTGGACCGCCTACCCGCCGCTCTCGGTGCTCTCGCCCGGACACGGCCTCGACCTGTGGATCGTCGGCCTTCACATCCTCGGCCTCGCGTCGCTCCTGGGCGCGATCAACTTCATCTGCACGATCCACAACATGCGCGCGCCGGGGATGCGGCTCACGCGCATGCCGCTCTTCACCTGGGCGATCGACGTCTACGCCGTCATGCTCATCGTCTCCGGCCCGGTGTTCGCGGGGGCGCTGACCCTCCTCCTGCTCGACCGCAACTACGGCACGAGCTTCTACCAGCCGGCCACGCACGGGCCGATCCTCTACCAGCACCTGTTCTGGTTCTACTCCCACCCGGTCGTCTACGTGATGGCGCTGCCCGGGTTCGGCATGATCTCGGAGATCGTCCCCGTGTTCTCCCGCAAGCCGCTCTTCGGCTACAAGGCGCTCGTCTACTCGCTCGTCGCGATCGCGTTCCTCGGGTTCCTCGTGTGGGGCCACCACATGTTCGCGGTGGGCTTCTCGACGCCGCTCCAGATCTGGTTCATGCTCGCGTCGATGGCGATCGGCGTCCCCACGGGGGTCAAGATCTTCAACTGGATCGGCACGATGTGGATGGGCCGGATCCGGTTCGAGCCACCGATGCTCTACGCAACGGCGTTCGTGGGCCTGTTCATGATCGGCGGCCTCTCCGGGATCTTCGTGGCCGCATTCCCGATCGACCTGTACGTCACCGACAGCTACTTCGTCGTGGCCCATTTCCACTACGTGCTCGGGACGGTGCCGGTCTTCGCGGTGCTCGGCGGCCTGCACTACTGGTATCCCAAGATGAGCGGCCGCATGCTCGACCGGGCGCTCGCCGTCAGGGCCTTCTGGATCATCTTCATCGGGTTCAACATGACCTTCTTCCCGATGCACGACCTCGGGCTCTCCGGCATGCCTCGCCGCGTCAGCTCGTACACCGACCACGCGTGGGACGCGGCCAACCTGATCTCCACGATCGGCGCGTTCGTGCTCGCCACGGGCGTGCTGATGGTGCTCTGGAACTGCCTCCACTCGCTGCGAGCCGGCCGGATCGCGCCCAACGACCCGTGGGGCGCGAACAGCCTCGAGTGGTACACGACCTCGCCGCCGCCGCCACACAACTTCGACGAGCTGCCGCCGATCCGGAGCGAGCGGCCGATCTACGATCTGCGCCGGGACGCCGCCGCGGCCCCGGCCGCCACGGGAGACTGAACGCCGATGATCGACAGGCCCACCGCACAGCGCAACATGATCCTCGCCCTCAAGCTGGCGATCTTCGCGGCGCTCATGTTCGCCGGGACCCTCATCGTGGGCGTGCTGGTGCGCTATGGCTGATCAGGAAGGCCGCGCCGCGGACTTTCACCTCCCGTCGCCGTCGGCGCTCCCGTTCGCGACGTGCGTGGGCACCGCGCTGGTGCTCGGAGGCCTCGTGCCGGACGCGCGCATCTGGCGGTTCGCGCTGGTCTCGATCGGCGCGATCATCGTGGCCATCTTCGGCGCGCAATGGGTGCGCGAGGCGATCGACGAGTACCGCGAGCTGCCGCCCGAGTAGGCGGCCGCCGCTTAGGCCGCGCCGGCGGCCAGCGCGACGAACAGCACGGCCAGGTACACCATCGAGTAGTGGAAGAGCGCGCCCGCGCGCCGCGGCGCCGGGTCGCGATCGAGCCGCCAGGCCAGCCAGACGAACCAGGCGCCGGCGGCGGCCGCGACGCCCAGGTAGGCGAGCCCGGCGATCCCCGCCAGGGCCGGCAGGGCGGTCACGGCGACCAGCCCGAGCGAGTACACCAGGATCTGACGGGCCGCTGCCTGGTCGCCGCTCACAACAGGCAGCATCGGCACCCCGGCCGAGGCGTAGTCGCGCTTGATCAGGATCGCGAGCGCCCAGAAGTGCGGCGGCGTCCACACGAACACGATCACGAACAGCACCAGCGCGCCCATCGACAGGCGCCCCGTGGCGGCCGCCCAGCCGACCAGCGGCGGTACGGCCCCGGCGGCGCCGCCGATGACGATGTTCTGGACGGTCGAGCGCTTCAGCCAGCGGGTGTAGACGAGCACGTAGAACAGGTTCCCCGCCAGGGCGACCGCGGCGGTCAGCGGGTTCACGAGCGCCGACAGGAGCACGAACGAGCCGGCGGAGAGCGCGAGCCCGAACTCGAGCGCCCGCGGTGCGGCCACCCGGCCCGACGCCACCGGACGGCCGGCGGTGCGCTTCATCTCCTGGTCGATGTCGCGGTCGAGCAGGTGGTTGAGGGCGCTGGCGCCGCCGCAGGCCAGGGCGAGCCCGATCATCGCCGCGGCGAACCTCCCCGCCGGCGGCACGCCCCGCTCGCCGACGAACATGCCGCACGCCCCCGTCCACAGGAGCAGCGACATCACCCGCGGCTTCGTGAGGGTCAGGTAGTCGCGCCAGGGGGCCGCCGGCACCGGCTCGCCGCGCAGCGTGGCCGCCGTGCCCGCCACGGCGGCCGCCAGCGCCAGCGCGGCC
>JBKPMQ010000340.1:0-5394 GCA_046732235.1 Actinomycetota bacterium | reverse complement strand
ATGACGATGGCCGGCATGAACTGCACGGCCTGGAACTCGGTGGCCGCGAAGGCGCTCACGAACAGTCCCAGGGCCATCCCCAGAACCGCGTTTGCGATCGCGAGCCCGGCGACGGCCCACTCCGAGCCGGCGACCTGCAAGTCGAGGAGCCCGAAGGCCACGCCCGCGGTGAGCGCGGCCTGCACGGCCGCGACGGCCCCGAACGCGATCCCGTACCCGGCCAGCAGGTCGAGCTTGCCGAGCGGCATGGCCATCAGCCGCTCGAGCGTCCCGGTCGTGCGCTCCCGCAGCATGGTGATCGCGGTGACCAGGAACATGCTGATGAATGGGAAGATCCCGAGCAGCGGCGCCCCGATGCGCTGGAACACGAGCGGCTGGCCGTCGAGGACGTAGAACAGCAGCACCTCGAGCAGGCACGGAACGAGCAGGAGCATCGCCACGGTGCGCGGGTCGCGGCGAAGCTGCAGCATCACCCGTGCCGCGGTGGCCATCGTGATCCGGGCGCTCATCGCGCCACCTCCGTCTCCCACCGCTCGATGGTGCGCACGAACGCCTCGCCCAGGTCGTCCTCGCCCGTGTCCGCGCGCAGCTGCTCCGGCGTCTCGGCGGCGAGGATGTGGCCGTCGCGCATCAGGAGCAGATGGCTGCAGCGGTCGGCCTCGTCCATCACGTGGCTCGAGACCAGCAGCGTTGTGCCCTCGTCGGCCAGCTCGGCGAACGTCTGCCACAGGTCGCGCCGAAGGAGCGGGTCGAGCCCGACGGTGGGCTCGTCGAGCACCAGCAGCGGCGGCTCGTTGAGGAGAGCCGTCGCGAGCGATACCCGCGCGCGCTGGCCGCCGGACAGCGATCCCACGACGCGGCCAGCGAACGCGCCCATGCCGACCGTCTCGATGGCGGCGTCGACCCGCTCCGGCGCGGTGCCGAGGACGGCGGCGAAGTAGCGCAGGTTCTCGCGCACCGAGAGGTCGCCGTAGACGGACGGCGCCTGGGTCACGTAGCCGACGCGCGCCCGCAGCGTCCGCGACCCCGCCGGCTCGCCGAGCACCGTCACGGTGCCCGAGGCAACCACCTGGACGCCCACGATCGCCCGCATCAGGGTCGACTTCCCGCAGCCGCTCGGGCCGAGCAGGCCGGTCACGGTGCCCGCGGGCACCTCGAGGCTGATCCGGTGGAGCACGTCGACGCCGCCCCGGCGCACGAGCAGGTCGCGGACGGCGATGGCGGGCTCGGCGGCCACCGCGCAATGCTAGAACCCCGACGCATGAGCCGGACCGCCGACGCGGCGCGGCGCGATCTCGCCCGCATCGTGGGCGACGACGCAGTGCAGGTCCCGGTGGCCGACCGGTCGCTGCTACGCGACATGACCGAGACGCGCGGCCTCGCCGGCGACGCGCTCGGCGCCGTCTTCCCCGGGTCGACCGACGAGGTCGCGGCCGTGGTGCGCTGGTGCGCCCGGACCGGAGTCCCGTTCGTGCCCCGCGGCGGCGGTACCGGGTATGCGGGCGGCGCGATGCCCGACGCCGGCTCGCTCGTCCTCGCGCTGGCCCGGATGACGCGGGTGCGCGAGGCGGTGCCGCAGGCGTGGCGGATGAAGGTCGAGGCCGGGCTCACCACCCGCCGCCTGCAGCAGGCGGCGGCGGGCGAGGGGCTGTGGTTCGCACCCAACCCGGGCGCGGCCGAGCAGTCGCAGATCGGGGGGAACATCGCCACGAACGCCGGCGGCCCGCGGTCGTTCCGTCACGGCACGGTGCGATCGTTCGTCACCGGGATCGAGCTCGTGCTTTCCTCGGGCGAGGTGCTCGTCGCCGGCGGCGCCGCGCGCAAGAACGTCGAGGCCCTCGACCTGACCGGTCTCACCTGCGGCTCGGAGGGGACGCTCGGCGTGATCACCGCCGCATGGCTGCGGCTGCTGCCCCGGCCGGAGGTGATCCTGCCCGCGATCGCGGTCTACCCCGACCGCCGTGCCGGCGTGGCCGCGCTCGAGGCCGTCATGGCGTGCGGCTGCGTGCCGACGGCGCTCGAGTTCGTCGACGGGCGGGCGTTCGCCGCCGCGGCCGCCACCTATCCCCGTCATGCCCCACGCGGCTCGTTCGCGGTGATCACCGAGTCGGCGGGCCCGGCGGCGATCGCACGCGCGGAGCGGGACATCATCGTCGATGCGCTCGCGCCGGGGGCGACGGCGGTGGACGCGCCCGACTCGCCGGGCGAGCAGCGCGCGCTCGAGTCGTGGCGCGACGGCGTCTCGCCGGCCGTCGTGGCGGTGCGCGGCGGGAAGGTCTCGGAGGACTTCGCCGTGCCGTTCGACCGGCTGGGCGATGCCCTCGACATGATCGAGCGGATCGCCCGCGAGACCGCCGCCGAGGTGGCGTGCTGGGGGCACGCCGGCGACGGCAACGTGCATGCGTCGGTGCTCGTCGACCGCACCGACCGGGCGGGCCTGCGCGGGGCCGAGACGGTCGCGGACGCCTTCCATGCCGTGCCGCGGGCGCTCGGCGGCTCGCTCACGGGGGAGCACGGCATCGGCTCGGTCAAGCTCGCGGCCGCGGCGGCGGTTCTCCCGCCGCCCCTCCTTCGCGCGCAGCGGGCGGTGGCGGATGCCCTCGACCCGGCCGGGCTCGCCAACCCCGGGCGCAAGATCCCGCGCGCCTGAATCATTTAGAGTGGCGCGATGATCATCACGACGACCAACGACCTCCCCGGCTACGAGGTGGAAGAGGTGCTGGGCGAGGTGTTCGGCCTGACCGTCCGCTCGCGCAACGTCGGCTCGCAGATCGGCGCCGGCCTCAAGTCCCTCGTCGGCGGCGAGCTGAAGGGCATGACGAAGGCGCTCGCCGACAGCCGCGCGCAGGTGATCGAGCGGCTGATCGAGGAGGCGCAGAACCGCGGCGGGAACGCCGTGCTCGCCATGCGGTTCGACACGTCCGAGATGGGCGGGACGTGGACCGAGATCTGCGCCTACGGCACCGCCGTGCGCGTCCGTAAGCTCTAGTCGCTACTTGGGGCGGCGCCGGGATGCCCGGCGCAAATCGCGCTCGACGCAGTAGGCGGCGAACTGCGCGTGGCGGGTCAGATAGACCGCCAGCTCGAGCATTCCGAACGCGACCCATTCATGGAAGAAGCGCTCGTCGACCGCGTTACGGGGGACGCCTGGAGCAGGGGAATCCATGTGGCACCTCACCGGGGGGAGAGGGATTTCAGAAGGCTCTCTCATCTAGCCGCAGGCCTTGACCGCGCGACTCCCCCCTTTGGGTCATTTGTTAAACTTGCAATAAGAAAAGTATATGCGCGATTGATCGCAAATGCATGTCCAGCCGTCCAATTGGCGCGCGCGCGAAGCGCCAATTGGCTGGGTTGGCGGCGCGACCCGGGGTCTGCGCGCCGCACCCGCCAGAAGGGGCCTGGCCCCGTTCGGCGGATCGGCTAGGGCCGCTCGTCGTAGCGCGGCAGGCCGTCGTCGGGGATGTCCTCCCACGACGCGGCGTATGCAACGTACTGGCGCAGCGACGGGCGGATCCCGGGATCGCCGTCGAACGCCCCGAGCCGCACGCTGATGATCTCGGGGTCGTCGGGGCTGCGGCTCCAGAGGGCCGATCCGCACGCGCCGCAGAACAGCTTGGGGAAGCCGTCGGGCGGCGCGTACGTGCGGATCAGCTCCTCACCCTGGGTCACGGTCAGCGACCCCGGCTGGATCCGGGCCTGCGCCGACGCCGCCGTGCCCGTGCGGCGCTGGCAGCGTGTGCAATGGCAGTAGGTCGCGACGACGAGCGGCGCGTCGACCCGGAAGCGGACGCCCCCGCACAGGCAGCCGCCGGTGAGGGGCAGGTCCGCCATCTAGAAGGCGTCGGGCGTGTCGACCGGGCGCCAGGTCACGGCGATGCGCATCGCGTCCCCCTCCACCTGCATCAGCATGAACCCGCTCATCCTCGTCTCCTGGCTCGCACGACAACGCTACATCGCGAGGCCATTCGCCGGCTACCCCCGTTCGGTTCGGACCGGGCCCGGCCGCGTGATGCCGGTCTCGTAGGCGAAGATCACCGCCTGGATGCGGTCGCGCAGGCCGAGCTTCATCAGGATGCGCTTGACGTGCGTCTTCACGGTCGACTCCTCGATCACGAGCGTCGCCGCGATTTCCCCGTTCGAGAACCCGCGGGCGACGAGGCCGAGCACCTCCCGCTCGCGCGGCGTGAGGTCCGCCACCGCGTCGCTCCCCGCGACCTGCGGCGCCGGGTCGCGGGACAGCCGCTCGATCACGATCCGCGTCACCGACGGTGACAGGAGCGAGTCGCCCGCTGCCACCGTGTGGATCGCGGCCAGGAGCTCCTCCGGGCTCGTCCGCTTGAGCAGGAACCCGGACGCCCCCGCGCTGAGCGCGCCGAAGATGTAGTCGTCCTGCTCGAACGTGGTCAGGATCACGACCTTCACGTCGGGCGAGGTCGCGAGCACGTCCCGCGTGGCGGCGATCCCATCGAGGTCGGGCATGCGCACGTCCATCAGCACGAGGTCGGGGCGCAGCGCCCGGACGCGCCCAATTGCCGCGCGCCCGGTCTCGGCCTCGCCGACCACCTCGATCCCCGTGTCGCTCGAGAGCACCGCCCGCAGGCCCGCCCGCATGAGCTGGTCGTCGTCCACCAGGAGGACGCGCACGGCGGCGTCGCTCATCGGCCGTTCTCGCCGGACTGGTACGGCAGGCTGGCGTGGACGCGGACGCGCCCGTCCCGGCGCTCGACCTCGAGGGTGCCGCCGAGGAGGGCGGCACGCTCGCGCATTCCCAGGATGCCGTGGCCGCCGTCCATGGGCGCGGGCGCCGCCGACGGCGCGACCGGGTTCGTGACGGCGAGGCCGAGCCGCGACTCGTCGTAGGTGATCTCGACGCCCGCCTCGCCGCTCCCGTGGCGGGCGGCGTTCGTGAGCGACTCCTGGAGGATGCGGTAGGCGGCCTGGTCGAGGCTCGGGGGAAGCGGCCGGGGCCGGCCCTCGACCCGGACATCGACCGTGATACCCGCCATGCGGTGTCGCTCGACGAGCGTGTCGAGCGCACCGAGGCCGGTCGGCGGCTCGACCGCCTCGTCGCCCGCGGCGTCCTCGCGCAGGCCGCGGACGAGCTGGTCGATCTCGCCGATCGTCTCGCGGGCGACGTCCTCGATCGTCATCAGGGCCGAGCGGGCCGCCTCGGGGTCGCGCTCCTGGAGCAGCCGGGCCGCGCCCGCCTGCACGAGGATCACGTTGATCGCGTGGGCGGCCGAGTCGTGCAGGTCGCGGGCGATCCGGGTGCGCTCCTCGGCCGCCGCCAGGCGGCGCTCGCGCTCGGCATCGCGCTCGGCGCGCAGGGCGCGCTCCTCGAGCTCCGCCATCCGCTCGTGGCGGAGCCGGCTGCGGTCACCGGCAAGCCAGGCG
>JBKPMQ010000339.1:0-7962 GCA_046732235.1 Actinomycetota bacterium | reverse complement strand
GGGCGTGGCATGCCGAGTGGGAGGCGATCACCGGCGCGCTCGAGGGGGCGGGCGGCGCCGCGGCCGGCGTCCGCGAGCTGGTCGCCGGGCTCGAGGTCGATCCGGCTCGCATGCGCCGCAACCTCGACCTGAGCGGCGGGCTTGTGATGGCCGAGCGCGTCGCCTTCGCGGCGGCCGGCCGCGTGGGCCTGATCGAGGCGCGCAGGCTCGTGACGGCGGCGGCCGAGCGGACGGCCGCCGAGGACGTGACGTTCAGGCAGGCGCTCGCCGAGTCGGCGGGGCTCGGCCTCGCGCCGGGGGAGATCGACGCCGCCCTCGACCCGGCGGCGGGCCTGGAATCGGCGGCGGCGCTGGTCGACCGCGTGCTCGACGGAGGGGAGAGGGGATGACGGACGACCGGTACGAGCGCGGCCTGGGCGTGCGCCGCGAGGTGCTCGGCGACGCGCATGTGGACGCAGCCATGGAAGGCGCGCCCGCGTTCACGGCCGACTTCCAGGAGCTGATCACCCGCTACGCCTGGGGGGAGGTGTGGGCGCGGCCCGGCCTCGACCGCCGCACCCGCAGCTGCATCACGCTGACGGCACTCGTCGCCGGCGGTCACGACCAGGAGCTCGCCATGCACCTGCGCGCGGCCCGCCGCAACGGGCTCACGTGGGACGAGATCAAGGAGGTCCTGCTCCAGACGGCGGTCTACTGCGGCGTGCCGGCCGCGAACTCCGCGTTCGCCCTCGCCCGGCGGGTGCGGGAGGAGGAGGAGGGATGAGCCGGGCGGTGATCCTCTCGGCGGTCCGCACCCCGATCGGCCGCTACGGCGGCGCGCTCTCGGGCGTCCGCCCCGACGACCTGGCCGCGGTCGCCGTCGGCGCGGCCGTCGAGCGGGCGGGCGTCGATCCCGGCGAGATCGACGACGTCTACCTCGGCTGCGCGAACCAGGCCGGCGAGGACAACCGCGACGTCGCCCGGATGGCACTCCTGCTCGCCGGCCTCCCCCAGTCGGTACCGGGGGTGACGCTGAACCGGCTGTGCGCCTCGGGGCTCTCGGCGGTCGTCTCGGCCTGCCATGCCGTGATCGCCGGCGACGCCGACCTGGCCGTCGCGGGCGGCGTCGAGTCGATGACCCGGGCGCCGCTCTCGGTGCCGAAGCCGGGACGGGCCTTCGAGCGCGGGCACCGCACGGTGTACGACACGACCCTCGGCTGGCGCTACCCCAACCCGCGGCTCGAGGCGATGTTCCCGCTCGAGAGCATGGGCGAGACCGGCGAGAACGTGGCCGAGCGCTGGGAGGTCTCGCGCGCCGACCAGGACGCCTTCGCGCTGCGCTCGCAGGAGCGGTGGGCGGCGGCGCAGGCGGCCGGCCGGTTCGCCGACGAGCTCGTGCCCGTCGCCGACGTCGACCGCGACGAGCACCCGCGCCCCGACACGACGCTGGAGGGCCTGGCCGCGCTCAAGCCGGCGTTCCGGCCCGGCGGGAGCGTCACCGCCGGCAACTCGAGCGGGATGAACGACGGCGCGGCGGCGGTCGTGATCGCAAGCGAGGAGCGGGCCGCCGCCCTCGGCGCGGAGCCGCTGGCGACGTTTCGCGGCAGCGCGTCCGTCGGCGTCGACCCGCGGGTGATGGGCATCGGCCCGGTCCCGGCCGTCCGGAAGCTGCTCGATCGGGCGGGCGTGGCCGCCTCGGACATCGACCTCGTCGAGCTGAACGAGGCATTCGCGTCGCAGAGCGTCGCCGTCGTCCGCGAGCTCGGGCTCGACCCCGAGCGGGTGAACGTGAACGGCGGCGCGATCGCGCTCGGGCACCCGCTCGGCATGAGCGGCGCCCGGCTGGTCGTCTCGCTCCTGCACGAGCTGCGCCGCCGCGGCGGCCGCTACGGCCTCGCGACGCTGTGCGTGGGCGTCGGGCAGGGCCAGGCGGCCCTGTTCGAGAGGGCGGGGTGACCGCCGAGACGACCCAGGTCGGGATCGTCGGGGCCGGGCCGGCGGGGCTGACGCTCGCCCAGCTCCTCACGCGCCGGGGGATCGACTCGGTCGTGCTCGAGAGCCGTACCCGCGATCACTGCGAACATCGCATCCGCGCGGGCGTGCTCGAGCAGGGCGCCGTCGACCTGCTGCGCGCGATTGGCGCCGGCGAGCGCATGGACCGCGAGGGCATCGTCCACCACGGCGTCTCGCTCCAGTTCGGCGGCGAGCGCCACCGCATCGCCCTCTCCGAGCTGACCGGCGGCGCCACGATCATGATCTACGGCCAGACCGAGGTCGTGAAGGACCTGATCCGGCTGCGGACCTGTGCCGGCGACCCGCTCCTCTTCGAGGCCGAGGACGTCGCGCTGGACGGCATCGACGGCGGCCGCCCCCGGATCACCTACCGCCACGACGGCCGCGAGCGGGAGCTGCGCTGCGACCTCGTCGCCGGCTGCGACGGCTTCCACGGCGTCTCGCGGGCCTCGATCCCGGCCGGGGTGCTGCGGGTCAGCGAGCGCGACTACGCGTTCGGCTGGCTCGGCATCCTGGCCGACGTCGCCCCGTCGAGCGAGGAGCTCGTCTACGCCCACCACGAGCGCGGGTTTGCCCTGCTCAGCCTGCGCTCGCCGACGCTCAGCCGCCTGTACGTCCAGGTCGCGCACGACGAGGACGTCGGCGAGTGGCCGGACGAGCGCATCTGGGCCGAGCTCCAGACCCGTCTCGGCGTGCCGGGATGGACGCTCGCCGAGGGCCCGATCCTGGAGAAGGGGGTCACCGGGATGCGCAGCTTCGTCGCCGCCCCGATGCAGTTCGGGAGCCTGTACCTGGCCGGCGACGCGGCGCACATCGTGCCGCCGACGGGTGCGAAGGGCCTGAACCTCGCCATCGCCGACGTCGAGCTGCTCGGCGAGGCGATCGCGGCCTGGTACGAGAACGGCGACCGCTCGGGCCTCGACGGGTACACCGACGCCTGCCTGCGGCGGGTGTGGCGGGCGGAGCACTTCTCGTGGTGGATGACGTCGATGCTGCACCGGCTGCCCGGGGACGACCCGTTCGACCTCGAGCTCCAGCTGGCGCAGCTGCGCTACGTCGTCTCGTCGCCCGCGGCCGCGACGACGCTGGCCGAGAACTACGTCGGCATCGCCGGGCGGCGGATCGCGTAGATGATCGACTCCCCAGCCAGCGGCGGAGAGTCGATCATCTGATGCCGCTGCGGAACCGGGTCACGCCGATGGGCGAGCTGATCCCCGCGCCGGCGCGCGGGCTCGTCTACGGCAACCGCGGTTGCCTGCACGATGCCGGCGGGAACATCCGCCGCCGCTTCGCCGTTCGCCGCTGGATCGCTTGCCGGCTCGAGTTCAAGGGCTGGCAGCGCGGCCCAATGATGCAGCCGGACAGGTTCACCGAGCTCTTCTTCCTCGACGAGGCCACGGCCTTCGCCGCCGGCCACCGCCCGTGCGCGCTCTGCCGGCGCGAGGACTACGACCGCTTCGGGGCGATCTGGGCGGGCCTGCACGACGGCGAGGCCGGCGCCGACGCCGTCGACCTGCGCCTGCACGGCGAGCGGGTCGACCCGGAGACGCGCGGGCACCGCACCCATACGGCCTCGTATGCCTCGCTCCCCGACGCCGCGTTCGTGCTGGTCGACGGCGACCCGTACCTGGTGCTCGGCGACGAGCTGCTCCTGTGGTCGCCGTCGGGCTACGCCGCCCGCCGGCCGCGCCCTGCGCGGGGCACGGCGACGGTGATCACGCCCCCGTCGCTGGTGGAGATCCTGCGCGCAGGCTGGGACGACGCGGCGGTGCCGCTGCTCCATCCGTCCTGCCGATAGGCGGGGTCAGACCCCGAACGGCGGCCGTTGCACATTTCTGGCACTTCCGTTCGGGGTCTGACCCAGGTTGGTTTACGCCTCTTCGGCCGAGCGGGGCATCACGCCCATCGGCGGCATGCCCGGCTCGGTCTCGATGGCGTGCGACGCCGCGGCCAGGACCTTCTCGCGCCGCGTGGCCCACAGGAACGCGGTCCACACGGCCGACACTCCCACCGTGACGAAGAACAGGTACACCCCGCGGTTGAACGGGTACGGCGGGAACGGGTGCACGGCGCCGTAGATGCCGAGCACCGGCGTCAGCACGCCGAGCGCCACCACCGGGTAGTTCCACCACTGTGCCCGCCGGCCGTGCCCGACGAGCCGGAACGCCGCGAACGCGAGCAGGACGTAGATCATCTCGACACCGAGCGAGCCTGTCGTGGCGGTGAACTGGAACACGACGAAGTTGTCCGGCTGGCCCGGGATCGCGTAGCTCGCGACGCCGCCCCAGATCAGGAAGAGCATGGCGCAGACGACCGTGAGCAGGTTCCCGCCGAGCGGGGTGTCGCGGCTCGACGTCTTCTGCAGGAACCGGGGCAGGAGGCCATCGCGGCTGAGCACGAACCAGCCGCGCGCGGCCGTGACGGTGAAGGCCAGCGACAGCACGACCGCGTCGACGATCGTGACGAGCTGGATGATCGTGCCGAGCCAGTCGCCGACGTAGCGGTCGGCCACGTCGGAGACGGCGGTCGGCGACGCGATCCAGGTGCCGATCTGGGTCTCGCCGAAGCCGACGGAGACGGCATAGACGAGCAGGATGTAGAACACCGCCGCGATCCCGATCGTCAGCAGCACCGCCGCCGGGATCGATCTCTTCGGATCGCGGGTCTCCTCACCGAGCGATGCGGCCGCCTCGAACCCGATGAACAGCGTGACGGCGAAGAGGATGCCGTGGAAGATCTCGCTCGAGCCGGTCTTGCTGGGGTCGAGCATCGAGAGCGTCAGGCCGCTGTCGCCGCCCTGGGCGATCACCGCGACGATCAGGATCACCAGCGGCAGGAGCGAGAGCGCGCTCAGCACGAGCTGCGTGCGCACCGTCAGCCTGACGCCGAAGTGGTTCATCGCGAACACGAACACGGCGGCGATGAGGCCGGCAACCCACCAATCGATGGTGAAGCCGACGTCGTGGGTCTGGGTGAAGACGGAGACGAGGAACCCGATGCCGAGGTAGACGCCGCCGGCCCCGAGGAAGAGCTGGGCGATGAAGTAGATGCCGGCCGAGAAGACGCCGACCACCGGATGGATCCCGTGGGCGAGGTACTCGTAGATCGCGCCCGCACCGCTGTACCGGCGGGCGTACACCGAGACCACCCACCCCAGGCAGAGGACGCCGATCGACCCCAGGACGACCGAGAGCAGCGTGTTCCACCCGGCCTGGATGACGATCAGGAACGTCAGGAACACGCCCGAGAAGATCGGGCCGATCGCCAGCGACTGCGCGACCGCGTCGAGGGTGGAGAGCCTCCGCTCTCCGAGGTGTGCACGCGATTCGCTGCTCACCTTCCGTCACCTTCCTTTCCATGTCGATGTGACCGTTCGTCCGCCCGCCCGGACCTCATGCGCCCAGGCTCCGAGCGTCGCCGCGGCCCCCGCCAGGCGCTCGCGGTCGATCCGCAGCACCTGGTCCTGCTCGAACCGCTGCACGCGCCCCCGGACCGGGTCATCGCCCGCGAGCACGTTCGCGATCATCCGCAGCGGCAGGTTGTGAAGCACGGCCAGCAGGCCGCGGTGGGGCATCTCCGCCACGACGTGCATCCCGGCCGCGTAGCGCGTCGCGGCGGCGATCATGCTCTCGCCGCCCTCCGGCGCATCCGTCAACGGGCGTTCCCGCACCCAGGCCCGGTACTCGTCGATCGGCCGGCCCGCGAACGCACCGGCGACGATCTCCGACAGCTCCGGCACGCACACGATCTCGGGCGCGGGTGTGCGGCCGTCGCTCACCATCTCCGCGGTGCGCCGCGTGCGCAGCCGTGCCGTGCACACGATGCCGTCGAGATGCGTGCCGGCGAGCCGCTCGGCCATCTGCCGGGCGTCTCGCTCGCCACGCTCGGTCAGCACGGGCACGGTGTCGGCGTCCGCGTTCATGAGGCCGAGCGCGTTCGCCGGCGTCTCGGCATGCCGGATCAGGAGGATGTGATCCACACCTCCCCCGCGTCCCCGTCCACCTCGATCCGGTCGCCGTCGACGATCCGGGCCGTGGCCTCCTCGGTGCCGACGACCGCCGGCAGCCCGTACTCGCGCGCGACCACGGCCGCGTGGCACAGGATCCCCCCGGTGTCCGTCACCAGGCCCGCGATCGACGCGAACACCGGCGTCCACGACGGCGTCGTCGTCGCGCACACGAGCACGTCCCCGGCCCGGATCCGGCCGAAGTCCTCGCGGTCGCGCACGACTCGGGCGGTGCCGGAGGCACGCCCGGGCGAGGCCGCGTACCCGCTCAAGCGGCCGCCGTCGAAGCGGACCGCTCCCGGCGAGCCGTAAAACTTCTGGAACACCGGGTGGGGGTCGCCCGCCTCCGGCTCCGCGCCGGCGACGAGGGCCGGCTCCCGCGACGACGCGAGGCGCATGTCGAGCCGGCGCCGGCGCGCCTCGGCGATGAGCGCCGGGCCGTGGTCGCGCTCCAGGGCTGCGCGCACCTCGTGACGGTCGAACAGGAAGATGTCGTCGCGGCTTTCCAGGCGGCCTTGGTCGACGAGCCGCGCGCCGAACCCGAGCAGCGCCTCGCGCACCGCCTGCAGGCCGCGCTGGTCGATGTGGAGCGAGTGGCCCTCCTCGAGCGGCGCCGCCGACTTCACCCGCTCCAGCAGCCGGGCGAACTCCGCCCGCGCCTGGGCGTCGCCGATGCGGGCGAGCGTTCCGGCCTCGAGCCGGTCGCGCTCCCGCGCGCGGGAGTCGCGCTCGGCGGCCAGGTCGCGCGGCTGCTCGAGCAGCAGGCGCACCCCGTCGATCACGAACTCGGGCCGCTCGGCGTGACGCGGCTCCGCCAGCTCGTGGAGGCGCGAGCGCGCTCCCCACTCGTCCAGATAGCCGGCCAGGGCGCGGAGGACGGCGCGGCCGTCCTGGCTGCGGCCCAGCTCGTCCAGCACCGCGCTCGACGGCAGCTCCAGCACGAGGTCGGCGACGTCGTGCGCCCTCGCGGCGTCGGCCACCTGCACCAGCGCCTCGTCGGCGTCGAGGCTCGTGTTGGGCAGGCCCTCGAGCAGCCGGTACGGCTCGAGGTCGTTCCCGCCGAGCACCTCGGCGTACCGGTCGGCCAGGATCTCGCGGCTCGTGTGCACCGAGACGACGGCGAGGAAGTGGATCCGCCACTGCGCGAACACGAGCTCGACGAGCCGGTCGTACATCGCGAGCGCCTCGGCCGCGGGCGGCCGGGCGGGCCGCATCGCCCGCACCTCGGCGGTGATCGCGTTCACCCGCGGCAGCAGCTCCTCCTCCCAGCGCCGGGCGATATCGAGGCATGCCTCGTGGAACGCATCGACGTCCGGCTCCCAGTCGGGCTCCCGCTCGCTCTCGTATGCCCAGTGCTCGATCGTGGTGGTGTGGAAGCCGCCGAACGGCGCCCGCAGCTCGCGGCAGGCGGCGTGGAGGCCCTCGCCCATCGCCTCGAACCAGAGCGACGCCGTCATCGGTGTGAGCGGCTCTGGGTAGTGGGAGCGGTCGTACGTCCAGGTGAGGGCGGGGTCGAACCTCACCCGCCGCCCCTGGTCGTGATCGGCCGGCACTGGACGAGCCATAGCCGTGCCCCGGCGAAGCAGAACTCGACGTCGACGGGGTAGCCGAAGCCGCGCTCGGCGGCGAGCACCGTGTCGGCCACCGCCCGGGCCTCGTCGTCGCGCATCGTGCGCGAGAGGCGCCGCTCCGGCGAGAGCGCCCGCCGGCGGCCGGTGGCCGTGACCGCCGCCTTGTCGGCCCGGCGGGCGCGCACGACCCCGTCGGACACGCGGTAGACGTCGGGGTTCACGAGCCCCGCGACGAGGCCCTCGCCGTAGCCCGGGACGACCTCGATCACGACCTCGCGCGCACCCGTCAGGGGATCGCGCGAGAAGGCAACGCCGGCCCGGGTCGCGCGCACCTGACGCTGCACGATCACGGCAACGCTGCCCGGGGCGCCGCCCGTGTAGGCACGCACCCGC
>JBKPMQ010000338.1:0-10109 GCA_046732235.1 Actinomycetota bacterium | reverse complement strand
GTGGACACGGCGGAGCGGGCCGTCATCGATGCGCTCTCCGCACCCGGCGCCGAGCGGACGGCGCTGACGGCGCCCGAGACCGAGACGGCCGCGCGGCTGCTGCGCGAGCGCTACCGTGACACCGAGTGGCATGCCGGTCCCTGGGCCGACGTGACGCCGGATGCGGTGCGCGCCGTGCTCGGTCTGTGATCGCGCAGGCCCGTTTGCGGGTATCGTCGGGAGGGCAACCGCGACGGAGGAGTCGGACGATGGCGCTGCGATCGAAAGTCTTCACCTACGGGGCGGAGCTGACATGGCAGGGCGGGCACACCGCCGTGGTCGCCGCCGGCGACCGGCCGCCGCTGCCCGTCGCGCCGCCGCCGGACTTCCCCGGCGGCGAGGAGGATCGCTGGAGCCCGGAACACATCTTCCTGGCCGCGCTCGAGTCGTGCACGATGCTCTCGTTCCTCGCCCACTGCGCCCACAACGACCTCGAGGTGCGCGAGTACTCGGCGCGCGCGACCGGGTCGGTCGAGCGTAGGGAGGACGACCGCCGCTACGCATTCACGGACGTCAGGGTGGTCGTGCACGCGCGCATGGCCCCGGGGCAGGCGGCCGCGGCCCGCGAGCTGACCGGGAAGGCGGAGCGCGACTGCTTCATCACCGCGTCGACAACCGCCCGGATCGACAACGACTGGCGGATTCTGGAATGACCGGCGGCGCCCGGCCGGCGGCCGCGGTGTCGACCCTGACGGACACGCGCGCGGCCGCAGAGGAGGTCTCCGAGCGGGTGCGGGACGATCTGGCCGGTGCGCCGGCCGACGTCGCGTTCCTGTTCATGTCTCCGGAGCACGCCGGCGAGGCCGAGACGGCGGCCGCGGCGGTCGCGGACATCCTGCAGCCGGGGGCGCTCGCCGGCGCCACCGGCGAGGCGGTCATCGGCACAGGCCGCGAGCTCGAGGGCGTCCCGGCGATGAGCCTGCTGGCCACGAGCCTTCCCGGCGGCCGCGCCCGCGTGCACCACCTGAGCGTGCGCGACACGGACGACGGCCCCGCCGTCGAGATGCCCGCCGAGCTGGTGCCGGCGGCCGGCGAGCCGATGCTCCTGATCGCCGACCCGTACTCGTTCCCGGCGGACGCCTTCCTCGAGGGCGTGGAGGGCCGGTTCCAGGGTGCCGTCGCCGTGGGCGGCCTCGCCTCCGGCGGCGGCGGCCCCGGCGAGCACGCCTTCATCTGCGGGCGGCGGGTGATGCGCCACGGCGCGATCGCCGTCACCGTCGAGGGCGGCGTCCGCCTGCGCGTGCTCGTGTCGCAGGGCTGCGCCCCGGTCGGGCCGGAGATGGTGATCACGAGCGCCGACGGGAACATCATCCACGAGCTGGCCGGGCGTCCGGCCTACGAGCGGCTGACCGACATCGTGGCGGGCCTCGACGACCACGGCCGCGATCTCGTCCAGCGTGGCCTGCTGGCCGGCCTGGTCATCGACGAGAACCGGGCCGAGTACGGCTCCGACGACTACCTGATGCGCGCGGTCATGGGCGGCGACGCCGACCAGGGCTCGCTGGTCGTCGGCGACACGGTGCGGGTGGGGCAGACGTTTCGCTTCCACGCCCGCGACGCGGAGAGCGCCGACGCCGACTTCCGGGCCGCCCTGCGCCACCACGCCGGGAACGGCGAGCAGTTCCAGGCCGCGCTCCTCTTCGCCTGCAACGGACGCGGCTCGAACATGTACCCCGACGCCGACCACGACGCCGGCGCCGTCGCCGACGAGCTCGGCCCGATCCCGCTCGCCGGGATGTTCTGCTCCGGCGAGATCGGGCCCGTCGGCGGGCACACGTTCCTGCACGGGTTCACCGCGACGATGGCCCTCCTGACAACCCGCGACGTCTAGCGAGGAGCGTCTAGCGGATCGTCAGGAAGGCATCCACGTCGACCCTGGCGTGGCCGGCCGTCCCGGCGCACACGATCTTGATCGTGTGGACGCCGTCGCTCGCCCAGGCGTGGGCGAACACGATCCGGCGGTGCATCTGGGTCGCAGAGTGCAGGTTCACGTTCGCGATCAGCTTGCCGTCGAGATACACGTGTGCGGTGCCGCGGTTCGACCGCCGGGTCGCCACGTAGGCGACCTGCCGGCCCGTGAACCTGAGGGTTGCCGACGCGCCCTTGTGGGCCGTCGTGTGGGTCGTGTTCCCGTAGGCCAGCGGGGCGTTGCTGCGCGTCCAGCCGCCGGCGTAGCGGATGCCGGCGTTCCCGTCCTGGAAGGCGGTCAGCCGCACCGACGGCCCGCCCTCGAAGGTGGTGGCGTTGCCGACGCAGTCGGTCGCGCGCACCTGGTAGAGGTGCGTGCTCGTGGACGGCGCCATCGAGATCGCGCGCGTCGTGGCCGTTGAGCTCGCGAGCGGGATGCCGTTGAAGGTGCCGCCGTTCACCTGCGTCCGCAGGGCGTAGGAGCAGACGCCGCTCGGGTCCTTTGCGTTCCAGCGCACGAGCAGCGGCGCCCTGCCCGAGGCGATCGTGGTCGCCTTGCGCAGGATGGCGTCGGGCTTCGGCGAGATCGCCGGCGGCGTCGAGTCGATCGGCACCGAACTGCCCGTCGGGAGGAACGCCAGATGCGCCTGGTCGACCCCGCCGATGCGCGTGAAGTCGCCGCCGACGGCCAGGCCGATCGACGTGTCGGCGAGGGCGAACACGCCCAGGTCGCTGTTCACGCTCGGCGCCCACGTGGTGTCGAGGTCGCCGTTCGAGGGATCGAAGGCGGCGATGTGGTTCCGGACGATCGGCGTGGCGCAGTTCAGCGCGTCGCAGAAGTTCTGGAAGTGGCCGCCGGCGATGACCTCGCCGTCGGAGATGCCGATCGCCTGCACGTTGCCGTCGAACCGGACCTGCCAGCTCGTCCCGCCCGTCGGCGTGAACCGCTCCATGCGGTTGTTGAAGTGGCCGGCGTAGATCGAGCCGTCGCCGCCCACGTCCATCGACACGACCGCCGAGGTCGGCGAGTGGCCCGTCCAGCCGCTCTGGAGCGCCCCCGTGGAGTCGTCGAAGGCGGCGATGGACGGATGCCCGCCACCCGCCGAGCCGGCGTTCAGGAAGAAGCCGCCGGCGACGATGTTGCTGCCTACCGCCTCGAGCCCGTCGACGCGTCCGTCGACGAACGGCGTCCACGAGGAGTCGAGCGAGCCGTCCGTGACCGACACGGCGCCGAGGAAGGCGCGCGCCTGGCCGTCGACGTTCGCGAACTGGCCGCCCATGTAGAGCGTGCTGCCGCTGACGGCGAGCGCCTGGACGTCGCCATCGGCCTCGGCGGCGAACGTCGTCTTGGGGACGAGCGTGCCGTTGGCGAGGATCTTGGCGATGTGCGGGCGGCCCGAGCCGTTGATGTGGGTGAAGCTGCCGCCGACGATGATGCCGCCGCTCCCGTCGGTGGCGATCGTCTTCACGGTGCCGTTCGCGGTCGGCTGCCAGCCGGTCACGAAGTTCCCGCCGGCGTCGAAGGCCGCCAGGTTGGAGACGACGTCGGTGTGACCGGCGTGGTCGGAGACCTGCGTGAACTTGCCGCCGACGTACGTGATCCCACCGATCTGCTGGATCGCGTTCACGCGGCCGTCCGTCTGCCAGGTCGTCAGCGGGCGGGTCGCGATCGTCGCCTGCGCCGCCGGCACGAGCGCAAGCAGCGTCAGAAGCGCGCACAGCGCTGCAACCCGCGTTCGTCCACCCCGTCGTGCCATCCCCATACCTCCGCCACGAGCCTACGAGGACCCGGGGCGTCTCACAACCCCCGCCCGCCGATCTACCCGGTTGGGGGGCTCTGCTGCCAGTCGTACGTCCCCGGCGGCGTCCACGACAGCTCGAGCTTGATGCCGTCGGGATCGAAGAAGAAGATCGCGTGGTAGCCCTCGCGGTACTCGGGGAAATGCCGCGGTCCCTCGCCGATCGTGCCGCCGAGCGCGACGATCCGCTCCGCTGCCTCGTACAGCAGGTCCTGCGTCGGCGCCTCCAGGCACAGGTGGTGCATGCCCACGCGGTAGCGGTCGACCGGTAGCGTGGCCGCGCCGTCGGGCGCCTGGCGCAGGCCGATCGTCGATCCCGGCCCGTGGACGTAGTGGATCGTCTCGCCCCGCTCGCCCGGGATCTCGTGCACGCCGTGCCAGCCGAGCGGGCCGAAGACCCCCCGGTAGAAGCGCAGCGCGCGCTCGATGTCGGACACGACGAGGTCGACGTGGTGGACCCCGGTCGACCTCACGGACGCCTCCGCCTCAGGCCAGTCCCTCGCGCGCCTCGCGCACCAGCGTGACCGCCTCGGGGAAGATCAGCCGGATCGCGTCGCGCACCTGCTGCGCCTGCTCGTCCGCGCCGCCGGTCAGATCCATCCGGCCGATGGCCGCGACGGTGATCCCGACGGCGAGGTTGATCGCCTGGTCTGCGAACGCGACCCGCTGGCCCTGCTGGGCCTGCTCCATGAACTGGGCCATCGCCCGCTGGAGCTCCTCGGGATCGCCGCCGCCGAACATGTTGAACGGAAACTCGCTCATGGGGCGAGGATAGCGAAGCGCATGCCCCGAAACTGTCGCTCAGCCGTAGACGCGCTCGGTGATCGTCGCCGGGTCGGGCATCGGGCTGGCCTCCGCCTCGGCCACGCCGGCGTCGATCCAGGCCGCGACCTCGTCGTCCAGCGCGGCGAGCTCGGGCTCGCCGACCTCCTCGATCTCCTCCAGCCAGCCCCGGAACCGGTCGAGCGGATCCCTGCCGGCGAACTCGGCCAGGAGCTCGCGCGGGACGTAGCCGGCGTCGTCATGGACGGCGTGGCCCTCCATCCGCAGCGTCACGAGCTCGAGCAGCGTCGGGCCGCCGCCCTCGCGGGCCCGCTCGATCGCCCGCTGGGCCTCGCGCAGGACGGTGAGGACGTCGGTGCCGTCGACGACGATGCCCTCGAACCCGTACGCCGGGCCGCGGTCGGCCAGGTGCGCGCACGAGAACGAGAGTCGGTTGGGCGTCGAGTACGAGTACTGGTTGTTGTCGATGACGAAGACCATCGGCAGCCGCCGCACTCCGGCGAAGTTCATCGCCTCGTGCATGTCGCCGCGGGCGGCCGCGCCGTCGCCGCACCAGCCGATCGCCACCCGCGGCTCGCGCCGCAGCTGGAACGCGAGCGCCATGCCCGTGATCGTCGTGATCATCGCCGGCAGGTGGCTGACTCCCGCGAGCAGGCCGCGCCCGGAGCCGAAGTCGTTCGAGCGCAGGTTGGAGTCGCGGCCGCCCGTCGCGCCGCCGCTGCGGCCCATGAACTGGCAGAAGATCGCCGCGGGCTGGATGCCGCGCACGACGTGCACCCCCAGGTTGCGGTGCAGCGGGGACGCGACGTCGTCGGCGCCCATCGCCGTCGCGACGCCGACCGACGCGGCCTCGTTGCCGCGGCCGGTGTAGTAGCTCCCGGGCAGCTTCCCGGCCTTGAAGAGCAGGTTGCCGCGCTCCTCGATCCGGCGCGTGGCCAGCATGTTGCGGTAGATGCCGATCAGGTCGGGCCGGTCGAGGCCGAGCTCGCGCGCCTCCGCCTGCGAGATCAGTGGGCTGGCCTGGCGGACGGTCGACATCGACGGGCAGGATAGTGGGTTCACCCGGACCGCGGCCGGGTGCCCGCGTGCCGCCGCAGGCGGCCGAGGCGCGAGTCCCATTCGGCGCCGACCCGGTCGAGCCAGGCGCCGGCGTCGGTGAGCGGCCCGGGCGTGAGCCGGTAGCGCGTCTCGCGCCCCTGCCGGGTCGACTCGACGAGCCCGGCGTCGGCCAGCGCCGCCAGGTGCTTGGCCACGGCCTGGCGGCTGATCGGGAGCTCGCGGGCGAGCTCGGTGACGCTGGCCTCCTGCCCGCCCGAGAGGACGCCGATCACATGCCGGCGGGTCGGGTCGGCGAGCGCCGCGAACGTCGCCCCGACCGGATCGGGGCTCATCGCGCCAGCATCAGCGGCAGCTCGCCGCAGGCCCCCAGCCGCACGTCCCAGATCCAGGTGCTGACGGCGGTGCAGCCGGCCATGCTGGTCGGCTCGAGCGCCTCGAATCCCGTCTCCACGACCGTCACACGCGTGCCCTCGGCGGCGTCGTCGAGGCCGATCTCGACCGTCGTCTCGATGTGGTCGGGCCCCGGCTCCTCCGGATGCCAGCGGAACACGAGCCGCTCGAGCTCCTCCACCGTCTCGACGGTGCCGAGGCGGCGGCCGCCCTCGTCCCAGCCGATCTCGATCAGGCCGCCCTCGACCAGGTCGATCTCGACGTCGTCGGCGAGCCACTCGCGCAGGTGGTCCGGCTCGGTGACGACACGCCATGCCTCCTCGCGCTCCAGGGGCAGGACGATCTCTCGTGTGACGGACTCGGACATGGCACCTCCTGACGATGTGCAACCTAACGGTTGCGCTTTCGAGCTGATCGACCTAGTATGGGCAACCAGTTGGTTGCACTATATCGAAGGGGGCACCATGTCACCGCTGATTCCGATGGTGGTCGAGCAGACCGGCCGCGGCGAGCGCTCGTTCGACATCTACTCGCGGCTGCTGAACGACCGCATCATCTTCCTGGGGACGCCCGTGACGTCCGAGATCGCGAACCTGATCGTGGCGCAGATCATCCACCTCGCGTCCGACGATCCCGACAAGGACATCGCGATCTACATCAACTCGCCGGGCGGCGACGTCTACGCCGGCCTCGCGATCTACGACGCGATGCAGTACGTGCGGCCCGAGGTGCAGACGATCTGCTTCGGGATGGCGATGTCGATGGGGGCGGTGCTTTTGGCCGGCGGCGCGAAGGGCAAGCGGATGGCGCTGCCGAACTCGAAGGTGATGATCCATCAGGGGCACACGACCGGGTTCGAGGGCCAGGCGACCGACATCGAGATCCGGGCCCGCGAGATCCTGCGCCTGCAGCGGCGGATGGAGGAGATCATGGCCCGCGACACCCAGAAGTCGGTCGACCAGATCCACACCGACACGCAGCGCGACTACTTCATGACGGCCGAGGAGGCGCGGGACTACGGCCTCGTCGACACCGTGGTGAGCGGCATGGCGGGCGAGCGCATCCGCCGCGCCGGCCTGGGCTAGCAGGAAACGGGGTCAGACCCCGAACGGCGGGCGTTGCAGCTTCGTGACGCGTTTTCCGTGGGGTCTGACCCCGTTCAGTCGTCCAGCCTGCGGATGATCAGGCAGGCGTTGTGGCCGCCCAGGCCCATCGAGTTCGAGAGCCCGACGCGCACATCCGCGGTGCGGGCCACGTTCGGGACGTAGTCGAGGTCGCACTCAGGGTCGGGCGTGTGCAGGTTGATGGTGGGCGGGATGACGCCGTGGTGAAGGGTGAGCGCCGTCGCGACCGCCTCGACCGCCCCGGCCGCGCCGAACAGGTGCCCGAACATCGACTTGTTGGACGACACGGCCATCCGGTGGGCGTGCGCGCCGAAGACGGCCTTGATCGCCTGCGTCTCGGCGGCGTCGTTGTACGGCGTCGAGGTGCCGTGGGCGTTGATGTAGTCGACCTCGGACGGATCCATCCGCGCACGCCCGATCGCGTCGCGCATCATCTCGATCACGCCGACCGACTCGGGGTGCGGCGTCGCGACGTGGTAGGCGTCGTTCGAGGCGCCGTAGCCGACGACCTCGCCGTAGATGCGCGCGCCGCGGCGCCGGGCGCGGTGGAGCTCCTCCAGCACGAGCACGCCCGCGCCCTCGGCCATGACGAACCCCGACCCGGTGAGGTCGAACGGCCGCGAGGCGGCGGCGGGATCGTCGCGGCCGTCCACCAGGGCGCGCATGGCGCAGAACCCGGCCAGGATGATGGGCAGCATGGCGGACTCGGTGGCTCCGGCCAGGATCACGTCGGCCTGCCCGCGCCCGATCGCCGCGGCGGCCTCGCCGATCGCGTGGGTGCCGGTCGCGCAGGCGGACTCGGTCGAGTAGTTCAGGCCGCGGGCGCCGAGCATCGTGGCGACGTGGCTCGTGGTCGTGTCGACGAGCGTGTTCGGCAGCCAGTGCGGCGAGACCCGCTCCCAGCCGCGCTCGTCGAGGATCGCCTGCTGGCGCAGGGTGTAGGCGAGGCCGCCCATCACGCTGCCGATCACGACGCCGACCCGGCGGGGCTCGTCGATCTCGAGCTCCGCGTCGCGGGCCGCCTCCATCGCCGCGGCGACGCCGAAGTGGACGTCGGCCGAGGTGCGCCGCACCTCCTTCGGCGACATCGCCGTGGCCGGGTCGAAGTCCTTCACCTCGGCGGCGATGTTGACGGGAAACTCGCTCGCGTCGAAGGAGCGGATCACGTCGACGCCGCTGCGGCCGGCGACGAGGGCGTCCCACATCGACCCGGCGTCGTTCCCAACCGGGGTCACGGCCCCGACGCCGGTTATCGCCACTCGCCTCATTGCGCGAACAGACGCCGGAGGCGCCTTCCGGGTTGCGGCGCCGGTGGCGGCCGATAGCGCACGGGCGATACACTGGGTGTGTGGCAAGCCATCCGCACAGCCAGCGCCACCGCCTCACCGCGCAGTCGCTCGAGCGTATGCGCGAGGGCATCCGCAAGCGCGCGGAGGCGCTCGGGCGCGACCACGAGCAGCGGTTCGCCGAGGTCGGCCGGATGGTGGCGGAGAACCGCATGGACCGCGGGATGAGCCAGCAGGAGCTGGCCGTCCTGTGCGGCACCACCCAGTCGGCCATCGCCCGGCTGGAGCGCGGCGGCCGTCCGCCGAAGCTCGACACGCTGATGCGCATCGCCGACGCGCTCGACGCCGATCTCGTGCTCGAGATGCGTTTACGGCCGCGCGAAAGCGAGTAGAATCCCGGAATGGCGGTCACGCTGCGGGACTTCATGACCGGCGGGGAGGTGCTCACCATCGAGCCGTCGGTGACGTTGAGCGAGGCGGCGCGCGCGATGCGCCGGCGCGAGGTGGGCGCCGCGGTGGTCTACGACGCCGGCAGCCTGGTGGGCATCTTCACCGAGCGCGACCTGCTCCGTGCGATCGCCGACAGCAGGCACCCCGACGAGGATCGGGTGGAGTCGTACATGACGCCCGACCCGATCACGCTTCCCCCGGACCACCTCCCCAGCGAGGCGGCCCGGATCATGGCCGAGGGCAAGTTCCGGCACATCCCGGTGGTCGACGAGGGCGAGCTGATCGGGATCGTCAGCATCCGCGACCTGGTAACGGCGGGGATGCACATCCACTCGGCCGACGCCCACGTCGGCTCGGACTTCCCGTAGATGATCGATCGGTAGGTCCGTCCGCCGGGATAACCGTTCGGGTGACGCGGCCGCCGGCCGTCGCCGTCATGGTGAGTGCAGCGCTCCCCTCGGCCACCAGCCTCGGCTGCCGCCCTGCGGAGCGCTCGCCGACCCCGAAGTGGTGTCGCCGGCCGGATCGAGTCGTTCCGTGGCGTTCTGGGACGACGTCGCGCAGCGGCGACCGCACCTGACGCGTCTCGCGTCGCCGGCGACGCCGCTTCGGGTCCAGGGCGGCCTCCGTCACAATCCGGTTCGGGCGGCCGGACGTATGAATATCGATGATGACGGTGTCTCTTGCCACCGCGGCGCCGCGTGCGCTCGCCCCTCGGGGATGGTCTAGGCTGGCCGTCGTGCTCCCCGATTCGACCTCCGACGAAGATCTGCTGGAACGCGTCGCCCGCGACCGCGACCAGTCGGCGTTCGAGGTGCTCTACCAGCGCTACTCCCGAGCGATCTACTCGCTCGTCATGCGTATCCTGCGCGACCGCCATACCGGCGAGGATGTCGCGCAGGAGGCGTTCGCGGCGGTGTGGCGGGCGGCGTCGGGCTATCACCGCGGCCGCGGGAGCGCCGCCGGCTGGATGTTCGCCATCGCCCGCAACGCCGCCATCGACGCGAGCCGCGCCAAGGTGCCGCTCGTGGTCGGCGAGCTGCCCGAGCGGCCCGATCCGGCGCCGCTCCCCGACGCGCAGGCGATCTCCGACATGGAGGCGTTCCGCGTCCACGTCGCCGTCGACTCGCTGCCTGACCGGGAGCGGGAGGTGATCGAGCTCGCCTACTTCAGCGGGCTCGCGCAGAGCGAGATCGCGCAGCAGCTCGAGCTGCCCCTGGGAACCGTGAAGACCCGAACCCGGAGCGCCCTCCAGCGCATGGCCCCGATGC
>JBKPMQ010000337.1:0-6849 GCA_046732235.1 Actinomycetota bacterium | reverse complement strand
GCCCGGCGGGGCGCCGGGTGCGGGACGCAAGGCCGGGGCGTTCGCACGCGCCATTGTCCGCCATCACCATGTGACAGTTGTCGTCGTCGGCACCCGTCGAGAGGCACGGCGCACCGAGGCGCCGGAGGTTCCCTCAGGCCGGGCCCGGCGGCGGCCGCCGAGCTCGGCCGCGGCTCATCCCGGATCGCGCGCCAGCGGCTGGCACAGGCAGTGCACGCCGCCGCCGGCGAGCTGGAACTGGCTCATGTCCGGGTCGTAGACCGTCAGCCCCAGGGCGCGGAGGCGCCCGTTCAGCTCGGTCGCGAACGCCGAGGAGATGACGCGGTCGCCGCCCAGCGCGACGACGTTGCAGCCGAGGCCGATCGTCTCGCGGAAACCGACCGGCACGATCTCGATCCCCTTCGACTCGAGCCAGCGCACGACCTCGCGGTCGGTCGTGTCCGTGCACACGGCCGCGAGGCCGGGCGCCACCATGCAGACCATCAGATCGAGGTGGACGTAGAACTCGTCGATGGGGGCGTAGCAGACGTCGTAGCCCTCCGCCTCGAGCCATCCGCCGACCTGGCGGGCGCCCACCTCCTCACTGCGCACGCCGGTGTAGCCGATCAGGACGGCGCCGGGCGCCACGAGGGCGAAGTCGCCGCCCTCGAAGTTGCCCGCGGTGACCAGGTCGTAGACCGGGATGCCGGCGCGGGCGTAGAAGTCGAGGCAGGCGGCGTACTCGCCGCGCCGGCGCGGGTTCGCGAGCTGGCACACGATCGCGCCCCACGGCGTCATCACGCTCGAGTCGCGGGTGTAGACGCCGTATGCGAGCTCCTCGCGGGCGGGGATCATGTGGACGGTCACGCCGGCGTCGCGGAAGGCGTCGACCATCTCGCCGTGCTGGGCCAGGGCTTGCTCCCTGTCGAAGCGGTGGCCGCGCCGGAGCGTGTCGCGCACGAGCGCCGAGTAGGTCGCGTTCTCGATGCCGAGCCAGCGGAAGGCGACAGGGTCGGCGAGCAGGACGTCGCGCATGCGGCCGTGCTCCGAGTCGACGCCCCAGCGGTCGAGCACGGGCGTCGCCCCGCCCGCCAGCCTGGCCCCGAGCGGCTCCACCTAGTCCGCCACCGCGCTTCGCCGCTCGGCGGTCACGCCAGGATCGACTCGCCCACGTAGCCGCCGGGCCGGATCCCGGGTGGGACGGCGTACATCGCGCTCCCGCGCGGCACCGCGTACTCGACCGTGAACCGGTCGTGCGTCGAGAGGCGCTGCTGGATGGGGATGAACTGCCGCCGCGGGTCGCGCTGGAAGGAGATGAAGAACAGCCCCCCGGTCGGGTTCGAGATCTGGACGTCGTAGCCGTCCGTGAACGTGTAGCTGCGACGCAGGATCCGTTCGGCCTCGCTGCCCGCCCTGCGCGGGTTCGCGACCATGATGTGCGAGTCCCGCGGCTCGTTGCTCCGGATGACCGGCGCGAACTCCTTCTTCTGCCCGAACGGGGCGCCGCTCGACTTGTGGCGGCCGAACGCGTACTCCTGCACCTCGATCGGCTCGATCAGGAAGTTGTCGACCAGCACCTTCAGGTTGCGGCACACCATGTAGGTGCCGTTCGTCATCCAGCCCGGCTCGTCGCCGGCGTTCACCCACACGTTCGAGCGCATCTTGGCGGCATCGTCGACCTTGAGGTTGTTCGTGCCGTCCTTGAACCCGAGGATGTTCCGGGGCGTGCCGCCGCGCTCGCCGGGAAGCGGGTCGCGCACGAATCCGTACTGCGACCAGCGCAGCGTGGCGGCGCCGCGGCCGGCGGCCACGATCGCGTGCAGCGCGCGGTCGACGACCTCATGGCTGGTCGCGCAGCACTGCACGCCGATGTCGCCCCCGGTCAGCTCCGGCTCGAGCCGATCGCCCTTGAAGCGGGGCATGTCGACGAGCGCGGGCGGCCGGTGCGCCGCGAGCCCGAAGCGGGAGTCGAACACGCTCGCTGCGAGGCCGAAGGTGATGGTGAGCCGGGCGGGATCGAACTCCTCGTTCCCGGCCGTGCCCGCGGTCAGGTTGGCTGCCGTCGCCGTCACCGACCGCATCAGGTCACGCAGGCCCGCCTTGCCGTTCGCCGTCACGTCGAGCGAGCCGAACTGGAGGTACTTCGGCTGCGGCGTCACGATGCCGCCCTGGTGTGCCCCGTGGAAGGGCTCGACCTGGGACTCGGCGCTGGCCGTCGACCCGCCGTCGAGGCGGGTGTACCCGGCTGCGCCCAGGGCAAGACCGCCACCTGCCGCTCCAGCCAGACGCAGGAGGTGCTTGCGCGAGATGGGCCGGCTCATGCGGGCCGGATTCTACCGCGGCCCGGATCGCGAGGCAGAGCGGGAGTTCTACAGTTCGGGGAGTGCAGCTGATCGTCGAGCATCTGCCGCACCTGATCCCGGCGGCCGCCGGCCTGGGATTCCTGGGCTGGTTCTGGTGGCACATGCGCTCCGGGCCGCCTCCCGACCTGGACGACCAGGAGCTCGCCGCCTGGCAGGAGGCGCGCTCGGCGCGCCGCCGGCGCGCCAAGCTCGAGCGGTGACCGCGCCCCCGGCGAGCTCGTTCACGTTCGAGCCGCTCTTCGCCGTGGCGGCGGCGGTCGCGGTCGCGGCCTACCAGCGGAGCGCCCGCCGGGCGGCGGTGCCCGGCTGGCGGCAGGCGTCGTTCGTGACCGGGGCCGTCCTGATCGTCATCCCGGTCAACTCGCCGCTGGAAACGATTGCGGTGCATTACCTCCTGATGGGCCACCTGGTTCAGAACGCGCTCATCGCCGACATCGCCCCGCCGCTTCTTCTCCTGGGCCTCACGCCCGCGATGGGCGCGGCCATCCTGCGCCGGCTGGGGCCGGCGGCGGCACTCACCCATGCCGGGCTGAGCTGGCCGCTCTGGGTCGTCGGCTGGTACGGCGTGCACCTGAACCGGCCGTACACCTACGCGCTCGAGCATCCGTACGCGCTCAACATCGAGCACGCGTTCCTGATCCTGATCGGGCTCTGCTTCTGGTGGCCGGTGATCGTGCCCGGCGCGCGCCGGATGGGCTCGGGCGTGGCGGTGCTCTACCTGCTGTGCGCGTTCGTCGCCGCGTCGTTCCTCGGCCTCGCATACACGTTCATCCCCGACCCGCTCTACCCCTACTACGTCGATGCCCCGCGGCTCTGGGGCATCTCCGCCGCGCGCGACCAGAACCTGGGCGGGGTGCTGATGACCGCCGAGCAGTCGGCGGTGTTCCTCATCGCCATCGCGACCACGCTCCTGCGGCTCCTCGACGAGGAGGAGGAGCAGGCCGACCGGCAGGCGGACGCGGCCCTCGCCCGCGAGGCGGCGCGAGCCGAGGCGCGGGCGCGAGAGGATTAGTCCCGCCATGCCGTTGCTCCTCGCCGCACGCGACGTGCCGGCTTCCGCGATCGCGGGGGCGTGGCACCTTCACCCGGCGCCGGTCGTCTTCGCACTGGTCGCCGCGGCCGTCTATGTCCCGGCGTTCGCCCGCGTCCGCCGGCGTGAGCCGGCGCTGGCGCCGTGGACGCGCGTGGGCCTCTTCGCCTGCGGGCTCGTCCTCATGCTCGGGCCGCTCGTCTCGCCGCTGAACGTCGCCGGCGAGCGCTACCTGCTGTCGGCCCACATGCTCGAGCACGTGCTCCTTGCCGACGCCGGCGCCGCGCTGCTGGTGCTCTCGGTGCGCGGCCCGATCGCCCGCGCGCTCCTGCCCCGACCCGCTCCGGCGCCGCTGCGCTCGGTGGCCGGGTTCGTGATGCGGCCGCCGGTGACGCTGGCCGTCTGGGCTCTCGGAGTGTCCATCTGGCACATTCCGGCGATCTACGACCGCGCGCTCTCGAACGCGGCCCTGCACGACCTCGAGCACCTGACGTTCGTGCTGGTCGGCCTCCTGGCCTGGACGCAGCTGATCGATCCCGCCGGGTCGGGGCGGCTGGGGATTCCCGGCCGCCTGGCGTTCACGGTGGCGATGTTCTTCGCCGGCCAGGTGCTCTCCGACGTGCTCGTGTTCTCGTTCCACGCCTACTACCCGGCGTACGCCGACCGGCCCGGCCGCCTGTTCGGGGTCTCGCCGCTCACCGACCAGCGCCTCGCGGGCATCGTGATGGCGCTCGAGCAGCTGGTCACGCTGGGCACCTGCTTCGTCCTGCTCCTGCGTGATCTGCGGCGCGGCGCGAGCGTGCGCCGGGATGCCGTGACGAACGTCTAGCGCCCTCGGGGATCGGCGATCCCTCTCTCGGCGAGCGCTTCTGCCTGCGCAGCTCCGCCGGGACGTCCCGCGCGCACCCAGAGCCGGTGGAGCGTTGCGGCGATCGCCGTGGCCGCGGCGAGGCTCGCGATCGGGTACAGGCGGCCCAGGTTCACCGTCAGGGTGACCGTCACGGCCGCCAGGCCCGCCAGGGTCAGGACCTGAAACCGGCGCTCGCGCTCGGTTCGGGCGAAGCGATACATGGACAGCAGGCCGAAGAGAAACGCCAGGAAGACGGCGACGGCGTAGAAGAGGACGAGCTCCTGCTCCGATCCGCCCGCGCCGACGACGATCACGGCCGCGACCAGCATGAACACGCACACGCCCCAGTAGGGCGTGTGGTGGCGGTTCGAGCGTCCGAGGGAGCGCGGAAGGATCCCGACGCCTCCAGGGGCGTCCGACAAGGCCTTCAGCAGGCCCGGCCCGGCCTGGAACGACGAGCTGGCCGCCGCGAGCAGCAGCACCGCACTTGAGAGCTGGAATGCGGCGAAGAGCGCTCCCGGCCCCACGGCGGCCCTCGCGAGGTCGGCGATCTGGGTCGAGTCGGCCGCCGGCACGCCGACGCGGAGGCGCACCGCGACGCCGGTCAGCCCCAGCGTGAGCCAGGCCACGACGCCGAGGGTGAGCCAGAGCGTGATACGGCCGAACCGGACCTGCGACCGTGTGTCGAGCTGGCCGAGCTGGGCGACGGCCGACGACGGCGCCTCGACTCCGGTCGCGAGGGCCATGGCAACCGGGAACGCGAGCAGGATCGCGAGCGGCGGCGAGCGATCGAACCCGGCCGGCGTCGTGGGAACGCCGCCGGATCCGACCGGGTCGAGCAGGCCGTTCACGATGACGACGGATCCGATCACCACGAAGCTGATTGTCATCAGCGCGAAGACCGTCCGCCCGTGGTGCCCGAACCAGGTCAGGCCGCCGACGGCCGTGAGCAGGAGGAGCGCCAGCGGAACGCGACCGGTGGCGAGCTCCGGCCGGTACGCGATCAGGGCCGACGCCGCGGCGGCGACCGAGATGGCGATCGTCAACGCGTAATCCACGATGAGCGAGCCCAGCGGGAGGAACGCCCATCCATCGCCGAACGCCGTCCCCGCCGCCGCGGCGTCGCCGCCCCCGGGGAACCGCGCCACCAGGCGGTGGTAGTTGCCGATCACGAGCCCGATGATCGCGACCACAATCGCCATCGTCGGCAGGAGCAGCGCCAGGTCGCCCCCGAGTGCCCGCAGAGCGGCCTCGATCGCGTACGCCACCGACGACACCGGGTCGCCCATGACGGTGAATGCAAACGCCATCAGGAGCACCGGACGTGAGGAGAGCGGGCGTTCGAGCGCCCGGAGAACCATGGAGCGCGGGCGGGACGCGGCGGAAGAAGGCATGGGATGTCATGCCGACCAGACTTCCCGGCGCTCCGACGAACAGCCACGATCATACATCGGGGCGCGAACTGGATCCGGCCCGAGCTCTGATCGCGACCCGGATTCCGGCGACGGAGGCCGGGGTTACGATCTCGGGGTGAGCACGGCCACGGGTTTCCGAGGGGGCGTCCGCCGGCTCGGCTGGGGCCTCGCCGACCAGGCGCTCTCGAGCCTCACGAACTTCGCCCTCGCGGTGCTCGTCGCCCGGGCGGTGAGCACCTCGGCGCTGGGCGCGTTCGGGCTTGCGTTCACGACGTACACGATCACGCTCGGGGCGACGCGGGCGCTGTGCCAGGAGCCCCTGACCGTCCGCTACAGCGCCACGCACGTGCGGGAATGGCGGACCGGTGTGGCTGCGGCGACCGGCGTCGCGCTCGTCCTCGGCACACTCGCCGGCGTGGTCTGCATCGGGGCCGCGTTCCTGTTCGGCGGCACGCTGCGGGAGTCCCTGCTCGTGCTCGGCGTCGGGATGCCCGGCCTGATCGTCCAGGACACGTGGCGCAGTGCCTTTTTCAGCCGGCTGCGCGGGCGGACCGCGTTCGGGAACGACCTCGTCTGGGCGATCGCGCAGGTCGTCCTCGTCGGTGCTGTGCTCGTCGCCGGCACGCGCTCGGTGCCGGCGTTCATCGCCGCCTGGGCCGGCGCCGCGGCCGTTGCGGCCCTCTTCGGCATCGTGCAGTCAGGCTTCGTGCCCCGCCCGGGCCGGACGCGCTGGTGGCTCTCGCGCCACCGCGACCTCGGCCCGCGCTACCTGGTCGAGTTCGTGGCCCGGAACGCCGCCCAGTCGGGCGCGATGTACGCGACCGCCGCGTTCGCCGGCCTGGCCGCCGCAGGGGCGCTGCGCGGCGCCCAGGTCGTGCTCGGGCCGTTGAACGTGCTGAACATGGGGGTGACGTCGCCCGCGATCGCCGAGTCGGTGCGAATCGCCCGCCGCTCACCGCGGCGGATGATGCGCGCCGTCGAGCTCCTCGCCGTCGCCCTCGTCGTGGTGTTCGTGACCTGGGGGGTGGTGGTCTACCTGCTCCCGGATTCGGTCGGCGAGGCGTTCCTGAAGCGCTCCTGGGAGCCGGCCCACGACGTCATCCCCGCCTACACGGCGGTCATGGCGGCGTCGGGAATGCTGACCGCCGCGACGGTCGGCCTGCGGGCGATGGCGGCGGCGAAGCGGAGCCTGCGCTCGCGGCTCGTGACGGG
>JBKPMQ010000336.1:0-4380 GCA_046732235.1 Actinomycetota bacterium | reverse complement strand
GCTCGGCCTCGCCCGCGGCGGGCCCCGGCTCGGCGGCCGGCTGCGGGGAGCCGCCGTCACCGTTCGCGCCTGCCGCGGCCGGCGCGTCATCGGGCACCTCCTCGCCCTCGGCGCCGATGATCGCGATGGGGGCGCCCAGCGGCGCCGACTCGCCGTCGCCGACGAGGATGCGCAGCATCGTGCCGTCCTCGTAGGCCTGGAAGTCCATCGTGGCCTTGTCGGTCTCGATCTCGGCGATCACGTCGCCCTCGTGGAAGCTCTCGCCCTCGCGCTTCAGCCACCGGCCGATGGTGCCCTGCTCCATCGTGTCGGACAGGCGCGGCATGGTGAGCTCTTCAGACATGGGCGAACCTTACAGTCCGCACTCGGCCAGCAAGGAGCGCGCGGCCGCCTCGATCTTGGACTCGAGCGGCAGCGCGGCGAGCTCGAGCGGCTTCGCGTAGGGCATCGGCACCTCGGCCTGGCCGACCCGCTCGACAGGCGCATCGAGGTCGTCGAAGCACACCCGCTGCAGGCGCGCCGCCAACTCGGCTCCGACGCCGTATGTCGACCAGCCCTCCTCGGCGACGAGCACCCGGTTCGTCTTGCGCACCGACTCGGCAACCGTGTCCACATCCAGCGGTCGCAGTGAACGCAGATCGACCACCTCGACCGAGATCCCGTCCTGCGAGAGCCGGTCGGCGACCCGCAGCGCCCGCTGCACCGTGTAGGAGTGGGCGACGAGGGTGAGGTCGGTGCCTTCGCGGGCGATGGCCGCCCGGCCCATCGGGACGGCGCCGTCGCCGTCCTCAGGCAGTGGCCCGGTGAGGTTGTAGAGCACGAGGTTCTCGCAGAAGAGCACCGGATCCTCGTCACGGATGGCGGTCTTCAGCATCCCGTAGGCGTCCGCCGGCGTGGCCGGAGCGACCACCTTGAGGCCCGGGCAGCCCGCGAACCAGGCCTCGAGCGACTGCGAGTGCTGGGCCGTCAGCTGGGCGCCGGCGCCGCCCGGCGTGCGGATCACGAGCGGCACGCCCACCTTGCCGCCGAACATGTACCGGATCTTGGCGGCATGGTTCACGACCTGGTCCATGGCCACCAAAATGAAGTTGATCGTCATGATCTCGATCACCGGCCGCAGGCCCATCATGGCCGCGCCGATGCCGGCGCCGACGAAGCCCTCCTCCGAGATCGGCGTCTCCCGGACGCGGTTCGCGCCGTACTTCTGCCACAGGCCCGCCGTGACCTTGTACGAGCCTTCGAAGCGGCCGATCTCCTCGCCCATGAGGAAGACGTCGGGGTCGCGGTCGAGCTCCTCGTCGAGGGCCTGGCGCAGCGCCTCGCGGTAGGTCACGTCGGCCATGTCTGCTCGCCTTCGCGCTCGCCGAACGGGGCTCCCGCCTGCATTCGGGAGAACTGCTCCTCGCGGGCCGGATCGCCGTAGAGATGCTCGTAGAGGCTGTCGCGCCCCGGCGCGGCGGCGGCGACGGCCTTGTCGATTGCGTCCTTCACCTGGGCGGAGACGTCCTGCCAGATCTCATCGAGGTCCGGGGCCGTCGCGATGCCGCGCTCGCCGAGCAGCAGGCCGTAGCGGGTGATCGGATCGCGTTCGCGCCACGAGCGCACCTCCTCGGCCGTGCGGTAGACCTTGCCGGCGTCGGCGACGGAGTGGCCGCGGTAGCGGTACGTGATCGTTTCGAGCAGGGACGGGCGGCGCTCCTCGCGCGCCTGCCGCAGCAGGCGATCGGCCGCCTCGCGCACCGCGAGCACGTCGTTTCCGTCCACCTGCTCGCCGTGCATCCGGTACGACGCGGCCCGCTTCCAAAGCTCGGGCTCGGCGTTCGACTGCTCGACGGAGGTGCCCATCCCGTACTGGTTGTTGATCGCCTGGAACACGATCGGGAGATCCCACACCGCGGCCAGGTTCAGCGCCTCGTGGAAGGACCCGGTGGCGACGGCGCCGTCGCCGAACTGGCACAGCACCGCGAACGGCAGCTCGCGGTACACCATCGCGAGGGCCGTCCCGGTGGCGATCGGCAGGTGGGCGCCGACGATGCCCCAGCCGCCGTAGAAGTGGCGTTCGACGTCGAGCAGGTGCATCGAGCCGCCGCGGCCGTGGGCCACGCCCGACTCCTTGCCGAAGAGCTCGGCCATGACGGCCGCCGCCGGGCTGCCGACGGCGAGCGCGGTGCCGTGGTCGCGGTAGCTGGCGTAGAGGGCGTCGCCATCGACGAGCGCGTCGATCGCGCCGACCGACGACGCCTCCTCGCCGATCGCGAGATGGCAGTAGCCGCCGATCCGGGCCCTGGTGTACTGCTCCTCGGTTCGCTCCTCGAACCGGCGGATCAGCGCCATCTGCCGGAAGAGGTCGAGCGCGTGCTCCCGGTCGTCCAGGACCGAAGCCTCGCCCGCCGCCGTCTTCGCCATGTCCGGAACCTTAGACGCTGACACGCTACGCTCCCCGCGCGATGGCGACGCCCGTGACGGTTCCCAGCCTCGGCGAGGAGGACGCGCCGGCCGTCCTGATCCGGTTCCTGGTGGAGCCGGGCCAGGCCGTCCATCGCGGCGACCCGCTGTACGAGCTCGACACCGACAAGGTGACACAGGAGGTCGAGGCGGAGGCCGACGGCGTCCTGCTCGAGGTGGTCGGCACGCCGGGCGTGGAGTACCCGCCGGGAGCGACCATCGCCTGGATCGGCGAGGCCGGCGAGACGGCCGGCGCGTGAGCGACGCGACGGCTGAATAACGGGGGTCAGACCCCTTTTATTCACGAGGACGCGGGCTCGACTTCCCTCGTCATCACCCACCGGTGCTTGCCGATCTTACGGTCGCGAACGAACCCGAGCTTCTCGAAGGTCGACAGCGCGCCGTGGAAGAGGAAGCGCGCGGGCACGGCGCCGGCGTCCTCCGGGTAGCCCTCCACGGTTCCCCCACCGAGAGCCGCGATGAGATCCAACGCACCGGCGAGCGCGGCAGTGGACACACCCTGCCGCCGGTGTCCCTTGCCGACGAAGCAGCACGCGATCCGCCAGTCCGGCGACCTCGTCTGACTCTTCTCGTATGCCGCGCGGTTCTTGATCCGCGGCACCTCGTCGGGAGCGCCGAACTGACACCAGCCGACGCACTCCTCGCCGTCGAACACGAGCGCTGCATGGGCTGCTCCCGACCGGACGCGGTCGTGCTTCCGTTCACGGTTGACCTCGCCTTGCGCCGCCCTGTCACCGCCCTCGGGGTGGAACGCCATGCACCAGCAGCCGCCATAGATCCCGTTGTTGCGCTCCACCAACGCGGCAAACGCCGTCCAGGTCGAGCGATCCAAAGCCTTGATCGTGTAGGCCGATCCCGCCACGGCCGGAAGTATCAACCATGTCATCTAGGATGCCCGCGAAAGCGAGCGAGGAGCGAGTCGATGGAGTGTGACGTCGCCGTCCTGGGCGGAGGGCCGGGGGGCTACCCGGCGGCCATCCGGGCGGCACAGCTGGGCGCAAATGTCGTCCTGATCGAGCAGGACCGCGTCGGCGGCACCTGCATCACGGTCGGCTGCATCCCCACGAAGACGTGGGTGCAGACCGCGCACGCGCTCAAGGAGGCGCGCGACACGTTCGCCCAGATCGGCGTGCGCGTATCCGAGCCCGAGCTCGACTTTGGGCAGGCCCAGACGAACAAGCAAGGCATCGTCGACGGCCTGGTGAACGGCATCACCGGCGTCGTCAAGACCAACGGCGTCACCATCGTTAACGGCCGCGGCGTGTTCACCGATCCGAACACGATCGCCGTCGAGGGCGGGGAGGACGTCACCTTCCGCTCGGCGATCATCGCGACCGGGTCGCACTCGCTGCGCCCGCCCGTCAAGGGCATCGACAGCCCGAGATGCGTCGACTCCACCGGTCTGCTCGAGATCGGGGAGGTGCCGAAGCGGCTCGTGATCCTGGGCGGCGGCGTGATCGGCGTGGAGTTCGCGTCGATCTTCCGCCACTTCGGCTCCGAGGTAACGATCGTCGAGATGCTGGAGCACCTCATTCCGATGGAGGACGCGGACGCGTCGAAGGAGCTCGAGCGGGCGTTCAAGCGCCGCGGGATCACGACCCACCTGGGCGCGAAGGCGACCGAGATCGCCGAGGGCGACGGCGGCGTGACGCTGCACTTCGAGGGCGCCGACGGCAACCCCGGGACGGTCGAGGCCGACCTGGTGCTGGTCGCGACGGGCCGGGGTGCGAGCACTGCCGACATCGGCCTCGAGAAGGCCGGCGTCGACTTCGATCCGCGCAAGGGCGTGATCGCCGACCGGCACATGCGCACGAACGCGTCCCACATCTACGCCGTCGGCGACGTCGCCGGCGTCTACCAGCTCGCGCACACGTCGTTCCGCGAGGGCGAGATCGCCGCCGAGAACGCGCTCGG
>JBKPMQ010000335.1:0-7519 GCA_046732235.1 Actinomycetota bacterium | reverse complement strand
GTCGCCGACCTCGACGCGGTCGTCGTCCCGTCGGGCTCATGCGCCGCGATGATGCGCCTGCACTGGCCGCAGCTCTTTGCGGGCGATCGCGACGCCGCCCTGGCCGCGCGCGTCGCCCCGCGGGTGTTCGAGCTCTCGCAGTACCTGGTCGAGGAGCTCGACGCGGCGCCGATCGGGTCACACACCGGCCGCACGGTCGCCTACCACGACTCCTGCCACATGCTGCGCGAGCTGCGCCTGCACGACCCGCCCCGGCGGCTCCTGCGCGGCGTCGCCGACCTGCAGGAGCTGCCCCGTAGCGACCGCTGCTGCGGGTTCGGCGGCGCCTTCGCCGTCCGCTACCCGGACGTCTCGACGGCGATGGCCGACGACAAGCTCGCGACCGCGCAGGCGGCGGGCGCGGAGATCGTCGTCAGCGCCGACCCCGGCTGCATCATGCACATCGAGGGCCGCGCCTCGCGCACCGGCGCGCCCGTCAAGGTCGTCCACCTGGCGAGTCTCCTGGCGGACGCCCTGTGAAGGGATTCGCCCGGCGGGCGGCGGCGGCGCTCGCCGACCCGGTCCGGCACGAGAACGTGCGCCGGTTCTCGGAGCGCGCGCACGACCACCGCACCGCCTCGGTGCAGCGGGTCGACTTCGAGGCCCTGCGGGACGCGGGCGAGCGGATCCGGTCGCGGTCGGTGGCCGACATGCCCACCCTGATCGACGAGTTCCAGGCAAACCTGGAGCGGGCCGGGGCGATCGTCCACCGAGCGCCCACCGGTGCCGACGCGGCCGCGTACGTGGCCGACGTGGTGCGCCGCCACGGGCGCGAAGTGGTCAAGGGCAAGTCGATGGCGTCCGAGGAGATCGGCCTGAACGAGCGGCTGGCCGCGGAGGGCGTGGACGTGGTCGAGACCGACCTGGGCGAGTTCATCGTCCAGGTGGCGGGCGAGCGGCCGGAGCACATCATCATCCCGGCGATTCACAAGAGCCGCGACGACGTCCAGCGCCTGTTCGAGCCCCTGGCCGGACATGCGATCGGCGACGAGCCCGCCGACCTTGCCGACTTCGCCCGCGCGCACCTGCGCGAGCGGTTCCTGCGCGCGCCGGTCGGGATCACCGGCGTCAACTTCGGGGTGGCCGAGACGGGGACGGTCGTGCTGGTCGAGAATGAGGGCAACGGCCGCATGTGCTCGGGCGTGCCCCGCGTCCACATCGCCGTGATGGGGATGGAGCGGGTCGTCCCCCGCCTGGCCGACCTGGCGACCCTTCTCCCGCTCCTGATCCGGTCCGGCACCGGCCAGAAGATCACCTCGTACGTGTCCATGATCGGCGGTCCCCGCCGCGGCGAGGAGACCGACGGGCCGGACGAGCTCCACGTCGTCATCCTCGACAACGGCCGCGCGCGCGTGCGCGAGACGCCGTACGCGAGCGTGCTCCGCTGCATCCGCTGCGGCGCCTGCCAGAACATCTGCCCCGTCTACCGCCACGTCGGCGGTACCGCCTACGGGTGGGTGTACGGCGGGCCGATCGGGGCCGTGCTCTCGCCGCTCCTGCATCCCGAGGGCGGGCTCGACGAGCTCCCGCAGGCGTCGTCGCTGTGCGCCGCCTGCGACGACGTGTGCCCGGTGCGGATCCCGCTCCACGAGCTGCTCATCGGCCTGCGCCGCGATCGCGCGCGGACCTCGGCGGGCGGCATGGAGAGGCTGGCATTCCGGCTCTGGAGCCTGGCCTGGAGCCGCCCCTGGCTCTACCGCCTCTCGACCCGCGCCGCCCGCTCCACGCTGAATAAAAGGGGTCTGACCCCGTTTATGCAGTTGCCGGTGGTGCGGCGGTGGGCGCGCACCCGCGACGTGGTGGCGAAGCGGTGATCGAGCGGTTCACCGCGGAGCTGGAGGCGCTGGGCGGCCACGTCCACCACGGCCGCGACGCCCTCGAGGGCCTGCGCGGCGAGGGCGTCTCGGTGACCCCCTGCCTGGCCCTGATCGCCGACACCGGCACGGCCGTCGTCTCGGCCCGGCTCTCGGGCGGCCGCCGGGCGGGCCTGGTCGACCCGGTGCACGTGATCGAGGCCCGCGAGGATCAGCTCGTCCCCGACCTCGCCACGGCGCTCGAGCGGATCGGCCCCGAGCTCGCCCGGTCCTCCGCGGTCACGCTCGTCACCGGCCCCAGCCGCACCGCCGACATCGAGCAGACCCTGATCCGGGGCGTGCACGGCCCGAAGGACGTCCACGTCGTGTTCGTCGGATGAGCACGACCGGGTTCCTGTACCTGTCGCAGGAGGACGTGGTCGCCGCCGGCGGCACCGACATGGCGGCGATGGTGGACGTGATCGAGCGGGCGTTCGCCGTCAAGGCGGCCGGCGAGGTGCGGATGCCGCCGAAGGTGATGATCACCTGGGCCGACGAGCCCGGCACCGAGGAGCTGCACGGCCGGATCATGGCCATGCCGGCGTACGTCGGCGGCGAGTTCGACGTCGCCGGCCTGAAGTGGATCCCGAGCGTGCCCGGCAACCCGGCCCGGAACGGCCTGCCGCGGGCGAACGCCCTCGTGCTCCTGACCGACCGCGAGACCGGCCTGCCGCTGGCCGTGATGGACGGCACGGTCGTCTCGGCGATGCGGACGGGCGCGGTGACCGGCGTGGCCCTGCGGCACCTGGCGGGTCCGGGCACGGAAGTCGCCTGCCTGCTCGGCGCGGGCGTGCTGGCGCACACGCAGCTGGCGGCGCTGCGCGTCGTCCTGCCGTCCCTGCGCGAGGTGCGCGTCTTCGACCCGGACATGGAGCGGCTGGCAAGATTCTGCGACCGCGCCAATGTCCCGGACGGGCCCGCCGTCCATCCGGCGGCCTCCGCCGAGGAGGCGGTGCGCGGCGCCGGAGCCGTGGTTCCGGCGACCATGGCCGTCGAGCCCAGCTTTGCCGCGGAGTGGGTCGCGCCCGGGGCGACGGTCGTGCTCGTCTCGAGCCTGGACGGGCCGCTCGACCTGCAGGCGGTCACCGATCTCCTGGTCGTCGACGACTGGGAGCACGAGTCCACCCACGAGGGGCGCTACGCCCAGCGGCTGGTCGCGGCCGGGCTCGTCGCCGCCGACGGGTCGGAGGCGGTCGAGCTGGCCGATGTCGTCGCCGGGCGCCATCCCGGCCGGACCGACGCGGCCGAGCGGATCGTCGTCACGCCGGTCGGCCTGGCGATGGACGACGTCGCGGCCGCCTGGCACGTGCTCGCCGGGGCCCGCAGCCGCGGCCTGGGCACGCCGCTGCGGCTGCGGTCGGGCCCGCCCGTGTGGGAGTGATCCGCGGCGCTGGTTCCCTTTGCCCGCGTCTCCAAGCTCCCATAAGATGCGCCCGGTGTCGGCGTTTGCAAAAGTCGGGATCTGCACGCTGGTCGCGGGCGCGATCGGTGCCCTCATCGCAGCATGGTGGCTCCCCGACTGGGTCCCCCCGGCGGCCGGCGTCGAGGCCGATCGCGTGGACACCCTGTACCTGTGGCTGCTGGCCGTCAGCGCCCTGATCTTCGCGATCGTCGTCGGGTTCCTCGGCTACTCGATGATCAAGTTCCGGGCCCGGCCCGGGGACATGTCGGACGGCGCGCCGATCCACGGCCACACCGGCCTCGAGATCATCTGGACCGTCATCCCGATCATCATCGTGCTCGCCTTTGCCGTCGCGGCGACGATCGTGCTCAACCGCAACGAGTCGCTGAAGAAGGGCCACATGGTCGTGAACGTGACCGGCAGGCAGTTCGCGTGGTCGTTCACGTTCCCCAAGCGCGGCCACCTGCACACGGGCATCCTGGCCCTCCCCATCGGCCGCCAGGTCCAGTTCCGGTTGCACGCGCCGGACACGGACGTGATCCACAGCTTCAAGATCCCGGCCCTGCGCATCGGCGAGGACGTCGTCCCCGGCACGCCGACGACCGTCGAGGCCACCCCGACCCGCCTTGGCACCTACGCGATCGTGTGCGCCGAGCTGTGCGGCATCGGGCACGGCCAGATGCGCAACATCCTCGTCGTCATGAAGCCCGACGACTGGAACCGGTGGCTGGCGCAGCAGAAGCAGCTGGCGAAGGCCCCGCCGCCGTCGCAGTCGGGCGGCGGGACGACCGACGCGGCCGCGACGTTCAGCTCCGCCGGCTGCAGCGGCTGCCACACGTTCCAGCCCGCCGGCTCCACCGGGACCGTGGGGCCCGATCTCGACAACCTCACCGCCGCCGCCGCCAAGTACGGGAAGGGCGAGACCCCCGAGCAGTACGTCAAGGAGTCGATCGTCGACCCGGATAAGGTGGTCGTCAGCGGGTATCAGGCCGGCGTCATGCCGACCTCGTTCGGTACCTCGCTCACCTCCGCGCAGATCAACGCGCTCGTGTCCTACCTCCTGAAAGGCGGCGGCTGATGGTTGCACATGCCTCCGAGCTACACGGCCAGGAACTCCACCACGCAGAGGGTCACGGTGGCGGGCCGAAACGGAGCGTGTGGCTGCGCGGCAGCTGGGTGCGGGCCTTCTGGGTGTCCGCCGTCATGGGGCTCGCGGCTGCCGGCGCCGTCATGCTCATCCGGCACCTGACCGACCGCGTCGCCTACTCCGACGGCGTCGTGCAGACCTTCCTGCTCGGCTTCGCCGGCCTCGGATTCACCATCGGGATCGGGTGCTGGGACTACTGGTGGGGCTACATCGTCGGCAACCCCACGCCGGTGCACGAGGACCACTCCAACCACGGCGCGTACTCGTGGCGGGACTACTTCAAGGTCAACACCGACCACAAGGTCATCGGCGTCCAGTACCTGGTGACGACCTTCATCTTCTTCATCATCGGCGGCCTGCTCGCCGAGGGCGTGCGCGCGGAGCTCGCGACGCCGGGCGCGCAGTACTTCTCGCCGGCGACCTACAACGCGCTCTTCTCCGTGCACGCGGCGCTGATGATCTTCCTGTTCGTCATCCCCGCGTTCGCCGGCCTGGGGAACTTCGTGATCCCGATCATGCTGGGCGCGCAGGACATGGCCTTCCCGCGCCTGAACGCGCTCTCGTTCTGGATGCTCCCGGTGGCCGGAATGTGCATGGTCTCGTCGTTCCTGGTGGGGCCGTTCGACGCCGGCTGGACCAACTACGCCAGCCTGTCGGTGCACGGGCCTCCCGGCCAGACCTTCTGGGTCATGGGCGTCCAGTTCGCCGGCGCGTCGTCGATCGCGACCGCCGTCAACTTCCTGGTCACCATCGTGACCATGCGCGCGCCGGGCATGAGCTTCTGGCGGATGCCGCTGCTCGTGTGGGCCAACCTGGCCACCTCGACGCTCGTCGTGCTGGGGACGCCCTTCATCGCGGGCGCGCAGTTCCAGGTGCTGTTCGACCGGATCATGCACACCCACTTCTTCGATCCGTCGCACGGCGGCAACATCATCGTGTACCAGCACGTGTTCTGGTTCTACTCGCACCCGGCGGTGTACATCATGATGCTGCCCGGGTTCGGGATCATCTCCGAGGTGCTCGCGATCCACTCGCGCAAGCCGATCTTCGGCTACAAGCTGATCGCGATCTCGACCGTGGCCATCGGCGTGCTCGGCTTCACCGTGTGGGCGCACCACATGTTCACGTCCGGGATGGCGCCGTGGCTGCGCGTCCCGATGATGTTCACCACCATGGCGATCGCGGTCCCGACCGGGATCAAGATCTTCTCCTGGGTGGCGACGCTGTGGCGGGGCGTGATCCACCTGACCACGCCCATGCTCTTCGCGTGCGGGTTCCTGTTCACGTTCGTGATCGGCGGCCTGTCCGGCGTCTTCCTGGCGGTCATCCCGGTGGACATCAACCTCACGGACAGCTACTTCGTCGTCGCGCACATCCACTACGTGCTCTTCGGCGGCTCGGTGTTCACGATCTACGCGGGCATCTACCACTGGTATCCGAAGATGACCGGGCGGATGTACGACGAGAGCCTCGGCAAGCTGCACTTCTGGCTCACCTTCATCTTCTTCAACGCCACCTTCATGCCCATGCACTGGGTCGGCATGGAGGGCATGATGCGGCGGATCGCGGACTACCCCTCCAAGTGGGCCGACATCAACTTCTTCATCTCGATCTGCGCGTTCGTGCTCGGGGCCTCCACGCTCGTGTTCCTCTACAACATGGCGTACAGCTGGTGGAAGGGCGCCCCGGCGCCGGCCAACCCGTGGCGGGCGCTCACGCTCGAGTGGCAGGTCACGTCGCCGCCGCCGATCTTCAACTTCGACGAGCCGCCGCAGATCGTCGGCAGCCCGTACGCATACGGAGTCCCCGGTGCCCGCCACGCCATCGTGACGGTGCACGTGCCGCCGGCGCCCGAGGAGATCCCGGTGCCGGTCGCGCTCGCCCAGGCCACGCCCACTCAGAGAGAGGCGATCATGAGCGCGCTGAAGCACATCCTGGTGGTCGCCAACCAGACGGTGGCGGGCGAGCGGCTGATCGCCGCCGTGCGCAGCCGCGCGGCCGCCGACCCCGTCCGGGTCACCGTGATCTGCCCGCAGAACGACCCGTCCGACACCTGGGTCGTGGACGAGGCCGCCGTCGCCGCCGCGACGAGGTCGCGGCTCGACGCCACGCTGGCGGCGCTGCGGTCGGCCGGCATCGAGGCCACCGGCCACGTCGTCGACCGCGACCCGTACACGGCGGTGCTCGACGTCGTCGAGGCGGACCCACCGGCCGAGATCATCGTGTCGACGCTTCCGCACACGCGGTCGGGCTGGATGCGCCGTGACCTGATCGAGCGCCTGCGCGACCGGACGCAGCTCCCGGTCGAGCACGTGGTCGTGGACGAGCCGTCGGGGACCACCCGCGGGTGAGCGCCCACGCGGCCACGATCGACGGGCGCGGGAACGGCCACGAGGCCGCGCCCGTCTCGGCCTATCACGACAGCCTCCTGCGATCGCCGCTCTTCCTGGGGATGATCATGTTCCTGGGGTCGGAGATCATGCTGTTCGGCTCCTTCTTCACGGTCTTCTTCTACCTACGGTTCACGCACAGCCCGTGGCCGCCGGCCGGGATCGACGTGCCGAAGGAGGCGACCGGGATCAACACGGCGATCCTGATCTCCTCGTCGTTCACGATGCACTGGGCGCTGGTCGCGATCAAGCGCAACAGCCGCGTCGGGCTGATCTGCGGCCTGGGCATGACCCTCCTCATGGGCCTCACGTTCCTCGCCCTGCAGCTGCACGAGTACGCGCATCTCGGGTTCACGCCGTCGAACAACGCGTTCGCGTCGGGGTTCTTCTCCCTGACCGGCCTCCACGGCTTCCACGTGTTCGTGGGCGCGACGCTGCTCTCGATCGCGTTCCTGCGGGCGATCCGCGGCCACTACTCGGCCGACGCGCACATCGGGCTCGAAGTGACCGGCCTCTACTGGCACTTCGTCGACGTCGTCTGGATCGTGCTCTACACGGTCGTCTACCTCCTCTAGTCGTGCAGCGGCCCCTCCTGAATTCCGGCGTCCGCCCCGGCCCGTGGCTGCGGCTCACGGCGGCCGGCGCGTCCGCCGCAACCGCGCTCGTCGTGGCCGCCGGCGCGCTGCAC
>JBKPMQ010000334.1:0-3390 GCA_046732235.1 Actinomycetota bacterium | reverse complement strand
GCCTGTACCCGAACGTCTGCTCCGCGGCAGGGTTGAACTCGACGATCCGTCCCGACTGGTCCGCCATGACAACGCAGTCAAGCGCCGCCGCCAGGTATGCGGCCGACCGGGCTTCTGTGATGCGGCCTGCCTGTTTCCCCTCGACGCGCTCCACCGGCTCCGTTCCCCAGGGGCCTCGAAACGGCGAGTCTACCGGGCGCGGCCAAGCGAACCGGCGACGGCCTCAGCCCGGGGGCATGAGGAGGTCGTATTGGGCGTCATCCCAGTCCGCCGCATCAAGGCGCGGGAGGGACGACGGCGCCAGGCCGAGCGCGATGCGGGCGTCGAGGAACGCGATCAACGGTTTTGCGGCTCGGTTCAGGCGCACGATCTCCATGGCAAGCTCCTCGACGTCCAGCCGCCACCATTCCGGCGGCACGTTCCACGGCCAGGCGGTGGGAAGGGCGCGCATGCCCAAAGTGAACCACGGGGCTTTCGCGGCGGGGGAACCCCCGTGTTGAATGGGAACCCGGGCCTTACCAGGGAACCGGCTTCACATCCGGACGGCGGATCGACCGGCGTACGCTCGATCCATGGCCCAGCTGCTGATCTTGGCACGCCACGCGGAGTCGCTGGCAACGGTCGCCCACGAACTCAACGGCGACCCCGCCCGTCAGGCTCCGCTGACAGCGCATGGCCGGTCGCAGGCGCGCCGCATGGGCGACCAGCTGCGCCACCTGAACATTGACCTGGCCATCTGTACTCACCACCGGCGCACCGAGGAGACGGCCCGCCTGACGATAGAGGGCCATCGGATCCCACTCGTCGTCGAACCCTCGTTCGACGAGCTACGGGTCGGTGATCTCGAGGGACACCCGTTCGCCGAGTACATCTCGTGGCGGGCAATGCATCGTGCGGACGAGCGCTTGCCGGGCGGCGAGAGCCCCGAGGAGGCCCTCCGCCGATACGCCGCCGGCCTGCAATCGGTGCAAGAACGGAATCTTGCCGTGGTGCTCCTCGTCTGTCACGGCCTTCCAATCCGCTGCATCCTGGAGGCGGCCGGCAGCGCCCGTGCGTTCGATCCGACCCGACGGTCGGTGGCTCTCGCGACACCGTACTTCTTGGACGGCAAGGTCGTCACGGCCGCTGTGCGCTACCTCACCCATCTCGTCGCGGCGTCATCGGCCGCGCGGAACCTCGGCGTGGCCGGAGCACGTAACGGGCGCTCGAGTGGGTGCGGGCCGGCATTGGCGTCGAACCGGGCTCATCAGCCCATGGAGGAAACGCGATGACACTCACCCCAAAGATCAAGGCATTGGCCGCCCTTCGGCAGTCGGTGTGGCTGGACGACCTGTCGCGACCGTTGATCGACGGGGGCGACCTGCAGGAACTCATCGAGGCAGGCGTCACGGGCGTAACGTCGAATCCGACCATCTTTGCCCGGGCGCTCGCCGAGAGCGCCTACGACGAGCGGGCAGCCGCACTTGCCGGCGAGCGGTTCTCCGCCGATGTTCTGGAGCGGCTTATGGCACAGGACATCGCGGACGCCTGCGATCACCTACTCCCCGTGTGGGAAGCCACGGGAGGACGCGACGGCTACGTGTCTTGGGAGGTGAATCCCGCGGTCGCCGACGATTGGCGCGGGAACGTCGCGGAAGCGTCGCGCCTGCGGGCGGCGGTACCCCACGCCAATCTCCTCATCAAGATTCCGGCCACAACCGCCGGCATCGAGGCGTTCGAGACGGTCGTCTCCGAGGGCTACAGCGTCAACGTCACACTGATCTTCTCAGTCGAGCAGTACGCCGCCGTCAACGACGCGTACATGGCCGGACTGGAAGAGCTGATCGCGAACGGTGGCAACCCCGCCGGCATCCACTCCGTCGCAAGCATGTTCGTCTCGCGACTGGACACGGCCGCCGACGGGCACCTCGATCGCATCGACTCGCCGGCCGCTCGCGCGCTCCACGGTGCGCTCGGAATCGCAGAAGCCAGGCTCGCCTACGACCACTTTCGCCGGAGCGTCGCCTCCCCGAGGTGGCAGGCTCTGGCCGGCAAGGGGGCAAACCCGCAGCGCTGCCTGTGGGCGTCCACGACCATGCATGACCCGACGCGGCGAGACGTGGAATATGTCGAGGCGCTCATCGGTCCCGATACCGTGACCACAGTCGCCGGGCCCATCCTCGAGGCGTTCCTCGACCACGGCCGTGTTGCGACAACGCTGACCGCGGACGTTGAGGGGGCCCGAAGCGTGCTCGAGCAGTTCGACCGGCTCGGCATCGACCCCCACGAAATCGCCTCGGAACTCCAGCGCGAAGGCGTCCAGCGGTTCATCAAGTCGTACTGGGACGCGGCCCACGAGATCGGCATTCGAACGGCCCGACCAGCGCAGGAAGCGAGCGGCTAGGAGCACTGATGACTCTCGTACCCATGCGTGCGCTGCTCGACCGGGCCGCCGAGGGCGGATACGGCCTCGCGGCGTTCAACGTGAACTCCATGGTGCAGGTTCAGGCAGTCATCGAGGCTGCCGACGCGACCGGCTTTCCCGTCATCCTCCAGGCGACCACGGGCGCCCGTGCCTTCGCCGGCGACCTCTACCTTCTGCATCTCGTCCGGGCTGCGGCGGAGCGCTACCCCCACATCCCGGTCGCGTTTCACCACGACCACGCCAACTCGCCCGAGAGCTGCTACTCCGCGATCGAGCTCGGATTCACCAGCGTGATGATGGACGGCTCACTCCTCGCCGACCGCAAGACGCCATCGGACTTCGAGTACAACGTCCGCGTCACGCGCGAAGTTGTCCAACGCGCCCACGCAGCCGGTGTCACGGTCGAGGGCGAGCTGGGAACGATCGGCGGCATCGAGGACGGACACGGTGCCAACGAGTCGCGCCTCACGGACCCCGATCAGGCCGTCGAGTTCGTCCGCCGTACCGGCGTCGACGCCCTCGCGGTCGCCATCGGTACGAGCCACGGCGCCTACAAGTTCGACCGCCCGCCGGACGGCTCGGTGCTTGCGATGGATCGCATCGTGGAAATCCATCGGCGACTGCCCGACGTGCACCTCGTCATGCACGGATCGTCATCCGTCCCTGCCCGGTTGATCGAGAGCATCAACCGGCACGGTGGAGCGTTGCATACGACATTCGGCGTACCGGTCGACGAGATCCAACGCGGAATCCGCCACGGTGTCCGCAAGGTCAATGTCGACACCGATCTCAGGCTCGCCATGCTCGCCGGCATCCGCCGATCGCTGGCCGAGAGCCCGGAGGACATCGACCCCCGCTCCTATCTCGGCGCCGCCCGGCAAGCGATGCGAGAGATCGCCGAGGAGCGGATGCTTCAGTTCAGTCACCCGATGCGGTAACAGGTCCGCGGACGGCGGCGGGCCGGACGCCGAGATACGCAAGGCAGT
>JBKPMQ010000333.1:0-7718 GCA_046732235.1 Actinomycetota bacterium | reverse complement strand
CGTCCGGGCGCGGATCGCCGCGGCCGGCGGCGACCTCGCGGCCGCCGACCGGGAGCTCGCCCGCGCGGCCGGGCTCTACCGCGGAAAGGGCAACGCCGTGTCCGAGGGCCGCGTCGCCGAGGTGCGGGCCACCCTCGGCCTTGGCCCCGTCACCGCCTGATCAGGCTCGCCAGCGGCCGTTGGTCGACGAGAGGACGGTGATCTCGACGTCCTTCTTCCCGGTCCGAGAGCTCACGCAAGGATCGGGCGACGCCACACCGGCCGCGCCGGTGCAGTCGGGGACCAGCACGCCGTTGTGGTACATCGGGATGCCGTCGGTCTTCGTGCCCCCCGGGATCTCGCTCGCGTCGAGATCGAAGACCAGCTTCAGCGGGCCGCCGACCGGGAACGGCGGTGCGTCGACGGTCACGACGGAAACCTGCCCGAAGCAGTCCGCGGCCGGCCCGCACGAGTCCGCCGGGCCGGTGGCGTTCACCTCGGCGGCAGCGGCCGGCACGCCCAGGGGCGTCGACGGCACCCGAACCGTCGTCACCTGCGGATTCGTGCGCGTCGCCCCGGTGCCCGGGTCAGTCGTCACCGTGGCCCCGGAGGGCAGCGCGTATTCCGAGACGGCATCCTGCGACGGCGCCTGCACGTTGGTGGTGTCCGTCGCGGGGAAGTCGTCCCGATGGGGGTCGGGCTTGGGGGTGTCGTTGAAGGACTCGTCCACCGACCAGGTGGCGGTGGTCGTGAAGGGGGCCGAGGCCGCCGGCGCCCGCAGAATGACCGTGGCGGTCACGGTTGCGCCCGACGCGATCGAGCCGAAGGAGCACACCACCGCCGAGCCCTTCACCGCGCAGGCCGAGGACGGCAGGCCGAGGACGGCGGCGCCGCCCGAGGGCGCGGGCACGGACAGGGCCAGATGCGTGAAAGTGTTCTGGCTCTGGTTGGTGAAGCTGGTCGTGTATCCGACGTTGTGGCCGCTCGTCACCGGATCGGGCGAGTGACCGATCGTGACGAGCGCCTTCGGGCTGGCCGCGGCGGCGGGGCCGGCAAGGGCGACCGCAGCAAGGAGCGTCAGCAGGGGAAGCAACCGGCGCATGCGGACACCTTGCCAGAATCTGTGAAGTCCTGTCAAGAACGAATGAGCATCACGCGAGGCCGGCAACCGCCCCCAGAAACGCGTCGATCTCGGCCTCCGTGTTGTAGTGCACCGCGCCCACGCGGACGGCGCCGCCGGATCCCTCGAGGCCGAGGCGCTGCATCAGCTCGAGCGCGTAGTAGTTGCCGTCCCAGACGAAGATCCCCTGCGTGCCGTGCGCCGCCGACACCTCGGCCGGCTCCCGCCCCGCGACGTTGAACGCCGCCGTCGGCACGCGCCGGTCGAGATCGGTCGTCCCGTAGACGGTGACGCCGCCGATCGCGCGGAGGCCGTCGAGGAGCCGGGTCGCGAGGCCGCGCTCGTACGCGGCGACGGCATCCATCCCCAGCGACCGGAGGTAGCCGGCGGCGGCCGCCGTCCCCGCGATGCCCTCGAGGTTCACGGTGCCGGTCTCCCACGAGTGCGGGATCTCGTCGGGCGCGGGGCGCACCTTGTACGGCCGGTGCCGCTCGAGCAGCTCCGCCCGACCGAACAGGATGCCGACGTGCGGCCCGAAGAACTTGTAGGCGGAGCAGACGAGGAAGTCGCAGCCGACGGCCGCGACGTCGATCGGCCCGTGGGGCGCGAAGTGGACGGCGTCGACGTACGAGATCGCGCCCGCCTCGCGGCACAGCGCGCACAGCGCGGCCACGTCGTTCACGGTCCCGGCGCCGTTCGACGCCCAGCCGAACGCGGCCACCCGGGTGCGGTCGCTGAGCAGGCCGGCGAAGACGTTCGGGTCGACCACGCACATCTCGGGGTCGATGCCGACCTGGCGCACCACGACGCCCCGGTCCTCGGCCGCGAGCAGCCAGGGCGCGACGTTGGCGTCATGGTCGAGGCCGGTCACCAGCACCTCGTCGCCCGGACCGAGCTCGCGGAAGAGCGTGCGCGACGCGTGCATCGTGAGCGTCGTCATGTTGGCCCCGAAGACGATCTCGTCCGCGCCGGCGCCCAGAAACGCGGCCACCTGCGCCCGCGCGTCGGCCAGGATCCGGTCGGACGCGACAGACGTCTCGAAGGGCCCGCCCAGGTTGGCGTTGGACTCACGGTAGTAGTCGGCGATCGCCGCGTAGACGGACTCGTGCACCTGCGTGCCGCCGGGGTTGTCCAGGTAGATGCGGCCGTCGCGCAGCGACGGGAACCCTGACCGGATGACGGCCGGGTCGAGGAGGGTGGCGATCTCGTTCATGACGCGGAGTCTACGATGCCGCGCATGAGGCTCGTCATCCTTGGCGGCGGCCCCGCCGGGTACGCCGCCGCCACCACCGCCGCGTACCTCGGCGCGGAGGTCACGCTCGTCGAGGACATGTCGCTCGGCGGCAACTGCACGATGACGGACGCCATCCCGTCGAAGACGCTCCTGACGACGGCCGACGCCGTGGTCGAGGTGGCCCGGGCAGAGGAGGACGGGCTCGACTTCGCCCACGGCTATCCGTCGGTCAACCTGCGCCGGACGCTCGCCCGGGCGCGCGCCGTCGCGTTGCACCAGAGCCGGGGCGTGCGCGAGCGCATGGACGGCGTGAACGTGCGCGTGCTCCCGGGCCGCGGCCGCGTCACCGGCCCCAACGAGCTCGTCGCGAACGTCGACGGGCGCGACCATGTGCTCGAGTTCGACGCACTGCTCGTCTGCACCGGCGCATCGCCGTTCGTCCCGCCGTTCGCCGCCCCTGACGCGCATCGGGTGCTGACCACCCGGCAGGTGTTCGACCTGCGCGAGCTGCCCGAGCACCTGGTCGTGCTCGGCGCCGGGCCTACCGGCTGCGAGTTCGCCGACTTCTTCTCCCGCTGCGGCTCGCGGGTGACGCTCGTCTCGGCCCGCGACCAGCTGCTGCCGAACGACGACCCCGACCTGGCCGAGGTGCTCGAGGAGGTCTTCCTGCGCCGCGGGCTCGACGTGATGAAGAGCGGCCGGGCGGCCGCGATCGACACCGAGGACCAGGACGAGGTGCGGCTGGTGCTCGAGGACGGCCGCGACCTGCGCTGCTCGCACGCGCTGCTCTGCATCGGCATGCGCCCCAACACGTCGGGCCTGGGGCTCGAGAAGGCCGGCGTCACCTTCGCCGACCGGGGCACGCTCCCCGCCGACGAGTTCTGCCGCACGAACGTGCCCCACATCTACGCCTGCGGCGACGTCACCGGGCAGATCATGCTCGCGAACACCGCCTCGCTGCACGGCCGCACCGCGGCGCTGCACGCGCTCGGCGTGCCGGTCGACCCGGTCGCCTACACGGGGGTCGCCTGGTGCGTGTTCACCCGGCCGGAGATCGCCAAGGCCGGCATCTCGGAGCGGCAGGCCCGCCTCGACGGCGTGCCGGTGCGGGTGACGAAGCATCTCGTGCGCGCGAACCCGCGCGCGGTGATGGAGGGCGAGACCGACGGCATCATCAAGCTCCTCTCCGACCCCGACAACGGCACGATCCTGGGCGGGGCGATGGTCGGCTTCCGCGCATCCGAGGTCATCACCGCCGTCGCGCTGGCCGTGCACGCGCGGCTCTCGGTGCAGGTCCTGGCCGAGACGGCGGCCGTCAACCCGTCGATGTCGGAAAGCCTGCAGCGCGCGGCCGAGAAGGCAGCCGAGGGCATGCTCGGCATCTCGCGCGTGACGCTGTCCGCGTAGCGCCCGTCCCGGAGCTACAGCTCGATCGTCAGGCCGGGGCCGGCGATCTCGATCGGCCCGGAGTACTCCGACCGCGCCATCTCGAGGACGCGCTCGGCGCCGATCTCCATCGGCACGTGGGCCAAAACCAGGCGCGACACGCCGGCCCGGGCGGCCTCGCGCCCGGCCTCGGCCGCATCCATGTGGCCGCGCTCGCCGACGTCGTCCGCGGCCGCGTCGGCCAGGGCCGCCTCGCACACGAAGAGGTCGGCGCCGCGGGCAAAGCGGGCCAGCCGCTCGATCGGCGCGGTGTCTGCCGAGTACGCGATGGTGCCCTGCGCTCCGTCGATTCGGATCGCGTAGCAGGTCGTGTAGTGCTTCGTCGGCGCGAACGAAAGCCGCAGGTCGCCGACGCGCAGGTCGGCGAGCGGGTCGTACTCCGAGATCTCCCAGGCGGCCTCGAACGTCTCCACCGACCCGTCCCACACCGACGCCACCGTGTCCAGGACGGCCCGCCCGCCGGGCGGCAGGTACAGGTTCGCGTGCGGCCGGTCGGCCCACGAGCCGTACCGGTGCGCGTAGTGCAGCGGCACCAGATCGAACCAGTGATCGGCGTGGAAGTGGCTGATGACGATGTCGGTCAGCGGCCCCGGGTCGTGCGCCCGCAGCTCGGTGGCGATGCCCGAGCCGCAGTCGACCAGCATCCGCACCTGCTCCGTCTCGACGAGGTACCCGCTCGCGGCCTGACCCGGGTTCGGCCAGGCGGGGCTCCCGCCCAGAACCGTGAAGCGCAGCACGGGTGGCCCTCAGATGCCCATCGCGTGGTAGCCCGAGTCCACGTAGAGGACGGTGCCCGTCACCATCTGCGACATCGGGCTGCACAGGTAGAGGGCGGCCTGGCCGGCGTCGGCCGCCTGGATGTTCTTCCGCAGCGGCGTGCGCTCCTCGATGAGGCCCTCCATCTCCTTGAATCCGGCGATCCCGGCCGAGGCCAGCGTCCGCACCGGCCCCGCCGAGACGGCGTTCACCCGGATCCCGGACGGCCCCAGCTCCCAGGCCAGGTAGCGCACCGAGCACTCGAGCGCGGCCTTCGCGCTCGCCATGATGTTGTACCCGGGGAAGGCCCGCTCGCTGGCCATATAGGTCATGGTCACCATCGACCCTCCGCCGCGCTCGGCCATCAGCGGCTCGGCCCGCCTCGCCATCGCGATCAGCGAGTAGGCCGACACGTCGTGTGCGACCCGGAAGGCCTCGCGGGAGGTGTCGACGTAGCGCTCGGTGAACGTCTCCTGGGGGGCGTACGCGATCGAGTGCACCATGATGTCGAGCCCGCCGGCGTCCGCGACGGCCGCGAACGCGCGGTCGATGCTTCGGTCGTCGGAGACGTCGCAGTCGATGACGGTCTTCGATCCGACCTCGGCGGCGAGCTTCTCCACGGATCCCTGCAGGCGCTCGCCCTGATAGGTGAACGCGAGTTCGGCGCCGGCGTCGTGGAGTGCCTGTGCGATCGCCCATGCGATGGAGCGCTTGTTCGCCACCCCGGCGACGAGCGCGCGCTTGCCCTCCAGCAGACCTGCGGTCACGTGACCCTCCCAGCGTCGACGGCCTGCGAGCCTAGCATCACCGCGCGGCGGCGACCTGCGCGAGCACGCCCGGGTCCTCGATCGCCGACGTGTCGCCGACGTCGTCCCCGAGCGCCGCCGCCCGCACCGCCCGGCGCACGATCTTGGCCGAGCGGGTCTTCGGGAGGCCCGTCACGAACCCGATCCGGGCCGGGGCGAACGCCTTTCCGAGCACGGAGGTCACGGCCGCGGACACCTCGGCGCGCAGCTCGTCCCCCGGCTCGAAGCCGGGCCGCAGCACGCAGTAGAGCCAGGCCACCTCGCCCTTCACCTCGTCCGGCATCCCCACCGCGCAGGCCTCGGCGACGGCGGGGTGGGCGACGGCCGCCGACTCGAACTCCGCCGGGCCGATCCGCTTGCCCGCGATGTTCAGCGTGTCGTCCGAGCGCCCGTGCAGGTACCAGAAGCCGTCCTCGTCGACCGAGGCCCAGTCGCCGTGCGCCCACACCCCCGGCCAGCGCGACCAGTACGCCTCGAGGTAGCGGTCGGGGTCGCCCCACACGCCCCGGGTCATGCTCGGCCAGGGCTTGCGGCACACGAGCTCGCCCACCTCTCCGGGTGGCACGTGGTTGCACGCGGCGTCCACCACGTCGATCGCCATCCCCAGCGCCGGCGCCCCGAGCGTGCACTCCTTGAGCGGCATCACCGGCATCGGCGAGAGGAAGCAGGCGCCCACCTCGGTGCCGCCCGAGAGGTTGATGATCGGCGCCCGGCCCTCGCCGACGACGTTGTGCAGCCACCGGTACGGGTCGGGGTTCCAGGGCTCGCCGGTCGATGCCAGGATGCGAAGCGACGAGCGGTCGTGCCGGGTGGCGTGCTCGTCCCCATGCGGGATGAGGGCGCGGATCAGGGTCGGCGAGACGCCGAGGACGCTGATGCGATGGCGCTCGACCATGCCCCACAGCCGGTCCGGGCCGGGGTAGTCGGGCGCGCCTTCGCTGATGACGAGCGTCGCGCCGAGCGCCCCCGCACCGACCACCGCGAGCGGGCCCATGATCCAGCCCATGTCGGTCACCCACATGAAGCGGTCGTCCGTCCCGATGTCGAGCTGGAACGCGCACTCCTCGGCGATCTTGACCAGGAACCCGCCCTGGACGTGCACGGCGCCCTTCGGCCGGCCGGTCGTCCCCGACGTGTAGATCACCATCACGGGCGTCTCCGGGTCGAGCGCGGGCGCGGTCAGCTCGGCCCGCTGATGGCCGACGAGCTCGTGCCACCGGTGGTCGCGGCCATCGTGCATCTCGACGTCGGCCGCCAGGCGCGACCAGACGATCACCCACTTCACGGTCGGCGCGGCGGCGATCGCCTCGTCCGCGATCGCCTTCATCGACACCGGCCGGCCCCGGCGCGGCACGGCGTCGGCCGTGAGCAGGGCGACGGCGCCGGCGTCGGCCAGCCGCGCGGCGACCGCGGGCGCGGCGAACCCGGAGAAGATCGGGACGACGATCGCACCGATCTTGGCGATCGCGTGAAATCCCGCCACCACCTGGATCGACATCGGCAGGAAGAGCCCGACGGCGTCACCGCGGCGGACGCCCAGCTCGAGGAGCGCGTTCGCGAGCCGGTTCACCTCGGCCTCGAGCTCGCCGTACGTGACCGTCTCGACCCGACCGTCCTCGCTCTCCCACACGACCGCCGGCCGGTCGGGGGCGGTGCGCGCGTGCCGGTCGACGGTGTTGTGGGTCAGGTTCACGCTGCCGCCGGGGAACCAGCGCGCCCACTCGGGGCCCGCCGACGCGTCGAGGACGCGGCCGTACGGCTGGAAGAATTCGATCCCGAGGTGGCGCACCGCCGCGTCCCAGAACCACTCGACGTCGTCCTGGCTGCGGCGCACCAGCTCGCGCCAGTCGGCGATCCCGTGCTCGCGCATGAACGCGGTCGCCCGGGCGCGCTCGATCGTGCCGGCGGAGGGCTCCCAGATGTACCGTGTGTCGCCGATGGCGAGGATGCTAGTGGGTCGTCAGGCGACGTTGTTGGTGTCGACGGCGAGCGAAACCCGAGCAGCGCAAGGACGCAGGGAGCGCCGATACTGAGTATCGGCGCGACCGAGAAGCGGTCAAAGGGCAGTGCCCTTGACCGCGGTCGTGGGCGTCTGCGATTACGCAGATGCCCACGCGCGATGCGACGGGTTGCAGCCGCCGGAACCCGGCGAACGTTGCCTGACGACCCACTGTTGGACCTCGGCGCCGCGGGGTGTGCGTGCGGGTCGTGATCGCACCGGACAAGCTCGCCGGCACCTACACGGCCTCCGAGGCGGCCTCCGCGCTGGCCGCGGGATGGCGCGAGGCCCGCCCCGGGGACGACCTCGCCGCGGCTCCGCTGGCCGACGGCGGGGAGGGCACCGCCGAGGCGCTGCTCGCGGCCCGCGGCGGGGAGT